>CAYUAZ010000226.1:0-3199 GCA_964442865.1 uncultured Gammaproteobacteria bacterium | reverse complement strand
TGACTGGGGTAGATTTCAGGCCGACTATACCATGACTCAAAGCTGGAAGGCAGAGTGTCATGAAGCATTGTTTCAAGCTGCTTATGGTGGGAGCCGTGGTCATATCAGCGTGCGCCAGTATCCCCACCCAGGAGATGAGCGATGCGCGCCAGGCCGTGCAGGCGGCACGCGACAGTGGCGCGGAGGTTTACGCCACCGAGGAACTCAATCAGGCGGTGGAGCTTTTGAGCAAGGCCAAGGATGCGCTCGCGGAAGATGCCTATGAGCGGGCACGCAGCGCTGCGGTGGAGGCCAAGCAGGCGGCCATCAAGGCGCGCTCCAAATCTTTGATGAAACTAACCCCTCAAGGTCCATAGGCGGCGCGCGCAGCACAATCAGTCTTGCGCCAGATAGAATTGCCGCCCGGCGTATTCTTTGAAAAATTCGGTGCACCGCTCCGTCGTCAGCGGACGGGAGATGTAATAGCCCTGCGCTTCGTCGCACAGCAGCGATATCAGACTATCCAGTTCATCCCGTGTCTCTACGCCTTCCGCAATCACCTCCAGTTTGAGACTGTGCGCCATCGCTATAATAGCGGAAGTAATGGCCGACTCGTCCGGTCTGTCAGGACTGATGTTGGTAACCAGGGAACGATCAATTTTAATGCGGTCAATGGGAAAGCGCTTCAGATAGACAAGAGTCGAATACCCTGTGCCGAAATCGTCAATGGCTATCCGCACACCCCGATTGTGTAACTCTTGCAAAGTGCTCAAGGTATGCGAGGTATCGTCCATCAGCACGCCTTCGGTAATCTCCAGTTCCAGATATTTCGGCTCCAGGCCGACGTCGTGCAAGACCCGTAATACCAGCTCTACAAAATTGTCCTGCTTGACCTGATTCGCAGAGACATTCACGGCGACACGCACTTTCGGCTGTCCCGATTCGTGCCATGCCTTTAATTGCTCACAGGCTTTCTTGAGCACCCACTCACCCAGCGGGACTATCAATCCGGACTCCACGGCCATGGGAATGAATCTGTCCGGCATCAACAGGCCCATATCAGGGTGCTGCCAGCGCACCAGCGCTTCCACCGCGACGATATTGCCGCTCAGCAAATGCACTTCGGGCTGGTAGTGCAGCAGCAGCTCGCTACGCTCTATGGCCCTGCGCAATCTGTTTTCAAGAGACAGCAGCTCCTGCGCGCGCTCGTTCATCACGGGCATGAAGCGTTGATGGCGCGCGCGCCCCGCCTCCTTGGCGGCATACATGGCGATATCGGCGTGCTTCAACAGGGTATCTACGTCCTCGCCATCCTCCGGGTAGATGCTGATACCGATGCTGGGCGTGGCGTAGAGCACCTGCTTATCGAGCTTGAACGGGCTGGACAAGGATTTGAGAATATGGTCGGCCACCTGAACCGCGCCGCCGACATCGGCAATTTCAGGCAATACCAGCACAAACTCATCACCACCGCGACGGGCCACGGTGTCGCCCGTGCGAACCGTGGTTAACAAACGCTCCGCCACGGCTTGCAGCAGACGATCGCCCATGCCGTGACCCAGCGAGTCGTTGACCGTTTTGAAGCGGTCCAGATCAATAAATAGTATTCCGATCTTGCCTTGCCTGCGCTGGGCATGGGTCAGCGCGCGGCTGAGCCTGTCCTGCAACAGCATGCGGTTGGGCAAGCCGGTGAGAGTGTCGTGATACGCCAGATGCCAGATCCGCTCCTCCGCGCGCTGCCGTTCGCCGATCTCGGTCTTAAGCTCGTGGTTTATGGCCTCGACTTTCCGTTTGAGGGATAACTCTTCTGCGAGATTGGCGTTTTCGTACTTTATCTTTATGTTATCCAGTATCCCTCGATTGACAAGGAACGATGAGCTGGTGATGGCGCCCATATACACCAGCATCAGTATCCCCAGCGAGAAATGCTCCGCATCACCCTCCAGAAAGAAACCCATGGTAAGAGGCAGCAGGCAGGGCAACAGAAATCCCAGATAGATGCTTCTGAATGCCGACAGCGGCACCACGGCCGCCGAGGCCACGCCCACCGTAACCAGGATGGCAAGTACTTCATACACAGATTGGTGCCCCGTGGACAAGACGAGCCCCAGCAGGCCCCAAGCGGAACCCGCCAGGGTGCTGCCTACCGCAAACAGTTTGGCCCAATGAGCGGCGCGAGCCGGAGGGGGTGCTACGCGGTAATAGCTTTTAGTCAATAAAACCCTGCCCACGGTGATGAGCACGACTGCTACCAGCAGGGACTGGATGGTGGTATCGAGTGACTTCCATAGCACTGCGTAAAGGCTTAATACCACTCCGAGAGTCAACAGCGCAGTCGGCTTCGACAGCCGATAGAGGATTTGCACTCGTTCGGCAAACATCCGCGCAGCATCCCCAGCGGGACGCGACGCAGACTCTACCGGCTCGTTTTTAGGAGTATTTATCAAGGCGTTACTTGCTTAATGAGTTCTCGCACAAACGGTATTGTCAGTTTCCGTTGCTGGACCAATGAACCGGTATCCAGGTGCTGCAACAGCTCAAACAGCTTCGGCATGGCGCGCGGCCAGTGGTGGAGCAAATAGCGGCCCACCTCTTCGGGCAAATCCATGCCGCGGCCACGGGCGCGCAATTGGAGGGCGCGCAATTTATTTTCATCATCGAGGGGATGTAGCTGAAATACCAAACCCCAACTCAGGCGTGAGCTAAAGTCGCGCAATGTAAGTCCAACTTCCGCAGGCGCGGCGTTACCCGTCACCCGCAAGCGTGTATCACTGTCACGGATACGGTTGTACAGATGCAATAGCCCAACCTCCCATTCCGGCCGCCCCGCTATCGCCTGAACATCGTCTATGCACACCAGATCGAGATGCTCCAGGCCTTCGAGCACAGACGGGGAAATCATATCCGCCTCTGCTAACGGCAGATAGGCAGCGGTAGCGTGTTGTTCAGAGGCGTGCCGGCAAGCCGCATGCAGCAGGTGTGTCTTGCCCGTCCCGGCAGCGCCCCATAGATAAACGAAACGCTCATCGCCGTGTACCAGCCCCTGCATGGTCTGCATGGCTTCCGGGTTGCGGCCCGCGACGAAGTTGGCGAAGCTGGCGCCGTCGGGCAGCGCGACGGGCAAGGGCAGTTGCACGGGTGACATCCTTCCGCTCACTCTGGCGGTGGAGCCCCATACAAATGGCTGCTCAGATACTGCTCATGCGCGTGACGCAATAAT
>CAYUAZ010000225.1:0-3217 GCA_964442865.1 uncultured Gammaproteobacteria bacterium | reverse complement strand
GGTTTCGATGCGCTGGTGAAAGCGCCAGCCGTCGCGTGTTTCTAGCTGATGCTGCAAATCGTGCAGACGTTGCAACACCGGTTCCGAGTGGTCATGCTCCAGCAGGGCCAGGGTGTGATGATAGCCGGAGAGCACCGCGGCGAGATCGCCCAAGCCCTCGGCCACGGTGTCGAAGACCGTGCGGTCTTCCGCCAACACCACGTCCTGGGCAAGCCTGCCGATGCGCAGCCCGGGTTGCCGCCAGACGATGCCGTCATCGGGCAGGATCGCGCCGGCAATGATCTGCATGAGGGTGGATTTGCCGGTGCCGTTGCGGCCTATCAGGCAGACGCGCTCGCCGGGCTCGATGACGAGGTCGGCCCGATCGAGCAGGGCGTGATGGCCAAAGGCGATGGAAACTTTGTTGAGGCTAATGAGTGGCATGATATAAATTACCAGGGAATAGTAGATCAGACAGCGAATGCCTGACAGATGCTAAAAACTCAACGCCAAGACGCAAAGAGCGCTATTAAAATAAAAGCACATAAAGCCTTGGCGTCTTTGCGTCTTGGCGTTGAGTAGTTATAGTTAATGTAGCTCAGGGTACCTGGGCGGACGGCATGCGTGCGAGGATGATGCTACTCTTGCGTTGCAGCCCGCGGGCGGTGCGGTGTCCGTCATAATAGCGCGGATTCGTCACCATCGCTGCTAATTGTGCTGCCTGTGATGCAGAAATAGTTGCCGCACTCACTCCATAGTAGTGACGCGCGGCGGCTTCCGCCCCGAACACGCCGTTGCCCCACTCGATGACATTGAGGTAGATTTCGAAGATACGGCGCTTGCTGAGAATATTCTCCAACATCAGGGTGATAACGGCCTCTTGTGCCTTGCGCCAGGGCGTGCGTTCCCTGGATAGAAATAAATTCTTCGCTAATTGCTGGCTGATCGTGGAGCCGCCCGCGACGATGCGGCCCTTTTTAATATTTTTCTCATAAGCGACCTGTATCCCTTCCCAGTCGAAACCTTCGTGTTCAAGAAATTTGGCGTCCTCCGCCGCGATCAAGGCGCGTTTGAGATGCGTCGAGATGCCGGAATAGGACACCCATTTTTGTGATAAGCGAGCTTGAGGGGTATGGATTTGCATCTCATTTAATCGAGATTCCATAAAGGCGGTGGTTGTGGGGTTGTGGTCTATCCAATATCCGATGTGCAGCGCCAGCCATGCCTGATAGAGCAGAATCAACAGGGCTGCCAATAGGAATCCACGTAGTAACAGCTTGCGCAGGTTTTTTACCATCGTGCCATAGTAATTAAGGGCTAACGCCTGGAGGAGGAAGCCGTTGCCAGTATGACGCCAATCAAGATGACCGTCATGCCGAGTAGCTGAGTGCGGGTCAATGTTTCGCCCAGCAGCCACCACCCCAACACCACTGCCACGGCGGGATTGACGTAGGCGTAGGTTCCGAGTTGAGAGGGCGTGACGGTGTGCAACAGCCAGGTAAAGGCGACAAAACCCAGCGTGCCGAAGACAATCAAATAACTCAGCGAACCAACGCCTTCGAGAGACCACTGCCAGTGAGCCACTTCTCCCGTAGCGAGACCGATGACGGTCAATACCACTCCGCCAGCCAGCATCTGCAACGCGGCGGACATCATCGGCGGAGTTCCGCTGGGGTGGCGTTTGCCGTAGATCGAGCCGCTCGACCACAGAAATGCGGCGAGAAGGATGCCGAGCTGTCCACCCAGATGGTCAAATGAAAACTTTTCGCTGCCGGGAAACATTAACAGCGCCACACCCGCGAAACCAGCCACGAGTCCGAGCAGAGTAATGCGAGTCAGCGTCTGACCTTGTGGCCCCAGCGTGCCTAAACCGGCGAGCCACAGCGCGGTGGTCGCCACAATCAACGCCGCCTGATTGGAAGGCACCCACTGTTCACCCCACACCACTAACCCGTTGCCGCCAGCCAATAGCAATATCCCCATGATGACCGTGACCTTCCAGGCGGCGAACGATCGCGGCAGGACTTCGCCGCGCAAGTGGGCATAAAGTCCCAGGGCGAGTCCCGAGATGACAAAGCGCACAGCGGCGAACAGCGCCGGCGGCAGGTCATGGACGCCGACGCGGATGGCGAGATACGTCGAGCCCCACACCAGATAAAGTGTAAGGAAGGCGATGACAATTTTGAATCGCAGATTTATAGGGGCCACGGAGGAGAGCGGACGGCTTACTTCGCCCGCTTCTTCTTTTTCGGCGTTTCCGGAGCCTTCAGATAATGAATCTCCCAGGGCCCCATCCCTGTCAGTTGTATCACTGTCTCTTCACCGAAGTAGACGTAATGATGCAGTTTGGCAGGATTAACATAGTAACTACCTGCCGTGAACGGCTTGGCCTTGGCCAGCTCAACTTTGTTTCCAAAGCCAATATATGCTGCGCCCGATAGCACCGTGACCCGTTCGTCTTGCGGATGTGAGTGCGGCATGAGGGTGGTTTGCGCGGGCAGTTTGATGCGCATGGTGAACAGACCCGAGCGGGTGGGATTACCCTCCAGAGCCTGCATCTTCGTACCCGTCGGCATCGAGCGCGGGGCGTCCACCCACTTGAAGTCGGCCGGCGTGAATTGGATGGCGCGTTTGGCTAGAGTTGTTTGAGAAGGGGCGGCCTGTTTATCTTCGGCGTGCAGAGGCGCGCTCAGCAAGATGACTGCGAGCAGTATGGTCGCGTGGGTTTTGTCTGGTTTAGTTCCCGACATCGGATTCGATCATACCTAATTGTATCCACACCGCGCTTTCAACTTTGTGCATATCGTTTTTGGATAGGCTACCGGCTTTATTGACGAGCCGTAATTTGCTCACAGTGGTTAACTGATCGGCTAAGGCCTTCTCGCGTTTTCTTGCAAAAGTAACGTAGGCTTCACTAGGGTAAAGCTTTTCAGTGCTGCTGGTTAGAGGAACCACTTGTACGCGATTTAAGTATTTATTTGCAGCATCATTGCTGATGATGACGGCGGGGCGTACTTTCCGGATCTCCCCGCCGATGGAAGGATCGAAATTAACCCACCACACCTCACCTCGCCGCATCCGCTACATCTCCAATAGTGCCTTCCGACCATTGCAGGGCTTCCCTTTCTCTGGCCTCATCCCCAGCCATGTCCTTGTAAGCCTTGTCGAGACCGGATTTAATCACCTGGGGGCCGACTAAATCTTCGAACAACTGACTGATGCGACCCGGCCCCACCGG
>CAYUAZ010000224.1:0-3227 GCA_964442865.1 uncultured Gammaproteobacteria bacterium | reverse complement strand
CAGCTCGCCCTGCGCATGCTGTCTTCGCTAGGCCGCATAGATCAGCACAAGGTGCGTACCGGCAAGCTGGAGGATGAAGACTGGCCGCGCCTCACCTCGGCGGTCGGTATTCTGGCCGAAGCGAAGATGTTCATAGACGACAGCCCCGCGCTCACCCCCACGGAACTGCGCGCCCGCGCCCGCCGCCTGAAGCGCGAACACGGCCTGGGCCTGATCGTGATTGATTATCTCCAGCTCATGCAAGGTTCCAGCAACAAGGAAAACCGCACCAACGAAATTTCTGAAATATCCCGCTCACTCAAGGCCTTGGCGAAGGAACTTAATGTGCCCGTGATGGCCTTGTCGCAGCTCAATCGCAATCTCGAACAGCGCCCCAACAAGCGTCCTGTGATGTCCGACCTGCGTGAATCCGGCGGTATCGAACAGGATGCCGACATCATCATCTTCATCTACCGTGATGAGGTCTACAACGAAGACAGCCCCGACAAGGGCAGCGCCGAGATCATCATCGGCAAGCAACGTAATGGTCCCATCGGCACCACCCGCCTGACCTTCCTCGCCCAATACACCCGCTTTGAAAATTTTGTCCCGAACGTCTATAGCCATGACGGTTATGGCGGCGCGCGCGGTTAACTCAATCCCACCCTAGATATTGGCATGAACCTAAAAACGGCGTTTCACCGCAGAGAGCGCGGAGAACGCAAAGGGATCCAAGCGGTTAGCTTCACAAGCCCGCTCACCCAGCAGGTGAAGCGGCGCTACGAGCTAAGGACTTGTTTTCCCTCAATACTCTCTGCGTCCTCTGCGGTACAAGAGCTTTTTTTAGGATGAACCGTCACGCGATCACGCGGGCGCTGATAGATCTCGCTGCCTTGCGGCATAACCTGCGCCGGGTACGTGTAGCCGCTCCCGGCAAGCACATCATGGCCATCATCAAGGCCGATGCCTACGGCCACGGGCTCATCCGTATCGCCCGCGTGCTGGCTGCTGATGTAGACAGTCTGGGTGTGGCGCGGCTGGGAGAGGCCGTGCGCCTGCGCGATGCGGGCATCGCTCAGCCCATCACCCTGCTGGAAGGCTTTCTCGAAGCCGCCGAGCTTGCCGTGATTGACCAACAGCGGCTCCACGTGGTGGTTCATCGCCCCGAACAAATCACTATTCTCGAACAGGCCTCTCTCACACAGCCGCTGGGCGTCTGGCTGAAGGTGGACACCGGCATGCACCGTCTGGGCATCGCCCCCGCCGAGGTCAAGCAGGCTTGGCAGCGCTTGCAATCCTGTTCAGGTATTGAGACCTTGGGTCTCATGACCCATCTCGCCAATGCCGATGAACGCAGCGACAACTTCACCCTGCGGCAGTTGAAATGTTTTACCGAAATGACGGCGGAGATACATACCGCACGCTCCATCGCCAACTCGGCGGGGATACTGGGCTGGCCGGAGAGCCATGCCGAGTGGGTGCGCCCCGGCGTCATGCTGTATGGCGTCTCGCCCTTTGCCGGTGGTCACGGCGAAGTGGAAGGACTGCAACCGGTGATGACGCTGTGCTCACGGCTGATCGCCGCGAATCGTCTTCACAAAAATGATGCCGTTGGCTATGGCGGGAGTTGGGTGTGCCCGGAGGATATGCCGGTGGGCGTCATCGCCATCGGCTACGGCGACGGTTATCCGCGTCATGCGGAATCCGGCACACCGGTGCTGGTGAACGGCCAGAGAGTTCCGCTCATCGGCCGGGTCTCGATGGATATGATTACGGTGGATTTGCGTAGCCAGCCGCAGGCTCAAGTGGGCGATCCAGTTGTGCTATGGGGCAAGGGGCTGCCGGTGGAAGAGATCGCCCGCTGCGCCTCGACTATCCCCTATGAGTTGTTATGTGGTGTGGCGCGCAGGGTGGAGTTTATCGAGATGAATGCCGATGGCTAAAGACAAGCTGCTCTATAGCTGCACCGAATGCGGCGCGCAGGCGCCGAAATGGGCCGGCCAGTGTTCGGAGTGCGGGGCGTGGAACAGTCTGATCGAGACCGTTGCCGCCGCGGCGAGCCCGCGCAGCGCACGCTTTACGGGCTATGCGGGCGAGTCGCAGGTGCAGACACTGGCCGAGGTGGACGGCCAAGCCGAAACGCGCACCCCCACCGGGTTGGGCGAACTGGACCGGGTGCTGGGCGGCGGGCTGGTGGCGGGCGGCGTGGTGCTGATAGGCGGCGATCCGGGCATCGGCAAGTCCACCCTGTTATTGCAAACCCTCGCCGCGCTCCACAGCCGCATGGCGGCACTCTATGTCACCGGTGAAGAATCGCTGCAACAGGTCAGTATGCGCGGCCAGCGCCTGTCGCTGGCGACGGCGGGTTTGCGGTTACTCACCGAAACCCGCGTGGAGCGGATCATCGCGCTCGCTCAGCAGATGCTGCCGCAGGTGATAGTGATAGATTCCATCCAGACCATTTACACCGAGTTGCTGCAATCCGCGCCGGGTTCGGTCGCGCAGGTGCGCGAGAGCGCCGCGCAACTGGTGCGCTACGCCAAGCAGACCGGCACGGCGCTGTTTCTGGTCGGGCATGTCACCAAAGAGGGCGCGCTCGCCGGGCCGCGCGTACTCGAACACATGGTGGACACGGTACTGTATTTTGAGGGCGACAGCAGCAGCACCTTTCGCGTGATCCGCGCCATCAAAAACCGCTACGGCGCGGTGAATGAACTGGGCGTGTTCGCCATGACCGAGAAGGGTCTCAAGGAAGTCAGCAATCCTTCGGCCATTTTTCTCTCGCGGCATGAGCAACCGGTGCCCGGCAGCGTCATCATGGTGACGCGCGAGGGCAGCCGGCCGTTGCTGGTTGAAGTGCAGGCTCTAGTGGACGACAGCCATGCTGCGAACCCGCGGCGTGTCACCTTGGGGTTGGAACAAAATCGGTTGGCGATGCTGCTTGCGGTGTTACACCGCCACGGCGGCGTGGCGATGTACGACCAGGATGTGTTTGTAAACGTGGTGGGCGGGGTGCGTATTACTGAAACCGGCGCCGACCTCGCCGTGGTGCTGGCGGCGGTTTCCAGCCTGCGCAATAAGCCGCTGCCGCAAGACCTGGTGGTGTTTGGCGAGATGGGTCTCGCCGGAGAGATCCGCCCGGTACAGAGCGGTCAGGAACGTCTGAAAGAGGCCGCCAAACACGGCTTCAAGCGCGCCATCATTCCCGGCGCGAATGCCCCCAAGACGCCGGTAAAGGGCATGGAGAT
>CAYUAZ010000223.1:0-3249 GCA_964442865.1 uncultured Gammaproteobacteria bacterium | reverse complement strand
TTCCGGGTTGTCCACGCTCACCACCACGTTGTAGGTGACCACATTCTGCTGAGTGGTGGGGTTTAATCGCACCTGTTTGACCGCGCCTTCGAAGGACTTGTTCGGGAACGCATCCACCGTAAACCGCACCGCCTGGTCTTCTTTAATATTGCCGATGTCCGCCTCGGCGAAGCTGGAGTCAATCTGCATCCGGCGCAGGTCCTGGGCGATCTTAAACAATGTCGGCGTCTGGAAACTCGCCGCCACCGTCTGCCCCACGTCCACCTCGCGCGCGACTACGACGCCGGACACCGGCGAGCGGATGACGCTGTAGCCCAGATTGGTAAGATCTCTTTCGTGCTGCGCCCGGGCAAGCGCAAGCTGAGCGCGGGCGGATTTGAGCGACTGCACCGCCTGATCCAGTTCCTGTTTCGAGATGTATTCCTGCGCGTAGAGCCCGCGGCTCCTGGCTTCGTTCGCGGCGGCAAGTTCGAGCGCCGCCTGAGCGCTGTTCACGTTCGCCTCGCTCTGTCGGGACTGCGCTTCATAGAGCGCCGCGTCGAGCTCCATCAGCACCTCGCCCTCTTTAACCTTGTCGTTGAAATCCGCATAAAGCTTCTTCACCGTCCCCGATACTTGTGTCCCCACATTGACCAACACCACCGGATTCAGCGTGCCATTTGCCGAGACCGTCTGCGTGATGTCGCCAGGTTCAACGGCTTGAGTCTTGTAGCGTTCGCCGGAAGACTTTTGGTTTCCCTTTTGCCAGAGAGAAAATCCGACGGCGCCGATAGCCGCGAGCACCAATAGTAGGGTAAGTTTGTTCCAAAGTAGTTTTTTAATGTTCATCTCTGAGTCGAGTCAATAGTAGTAAAGTCCAGTTGTCCCACGGCCTGCGCGAGCGTTGAGCGGGCGGTGTACCAGCCGTACAAGGTCTGAATATTCTGTTGGCGCGCGCTCGCCAGTGCGCTTTGGGCGGTCAACACGTCCAGAATGTTCCCCACCCCTGCCTTGTAGCGGCCCAGCGCCACACGCTCCGACAGTGACGCGCTCGCCACCAGATCGGCGCTGGTTTTCAGAGACTGGGTTTGCGTAATCAGGCCCTGATACGCCTTCCACACATCGAGGGCCACCTGCTGGCTCAAGCGGTCGCGCTGCGCCATGCGCGTTTCGACCTGGGCTTGAGCGGCCTGAGTGCGGTACGTGGTGTTGAAGCCGGTAAACAGCGGGATGCTGACCGAGACTCCCAGCGCGGAACCGTTAGTGGTGCTGGAAAGGGTCGTGTCGTTGTGATTGAGATTGGCGGTGAGCGAAACGCTGGGCATTCCGGAGGCCTTCACCGCCTCGACGTTGGCCTGGGCCGCCTTGATTTGCGCCTCCGCAGCGGCGAGATCGGGTCTGTTCTTGCGCGCCTCTTCAATCAGCCGGGCGACATCCTCCTCGAACTGCGTATCCGGCGTCCGCGCCGGCGGTGGTGCAATTTCCAGCGCCTGGTTCGCATCGAGTCCCATGACGTTGGCGAGCGAGCCTTGCGCGTTCCTGGCATCCCCCTCGGCGCGGATGCGGTTCAGCACCGCTTGCGAGTAGGCGGTCTGCGCCTGCAATTTGTCCGCCGGCGTGCCCGCGCCCACGCTATAGCGGGCAGCGGCGGCGTTAAAACTCTCAAGGCCGGATTTCTCCGCTTCCTTTGCGGAAGCCACGGCAGCCTGCGTGGCAAAGAGCTGATAATACGCCTGCACCGCAGACAGAAACACGGACTGGAGGGCGGTGTCCTGCGTGGCATTGACCGCGGCGAGCACCTGCCTGGCGTTTTCCAGGGTAGCGTCGCGCCCGCCAAAATTGTAAAGCAAATAGCCGAGAGACAGCCCCACGTTCTGCTGGTTATACGTCGTGCTGCTGGTCTCGTTGTGGGTTAACGAACCGGTGGCGTTGATGGATGGCAAATAGGCCGATCCGCTCACGCCGACTTGCGCCGCCTGCGCCCGTGCGTTCGCCCATGCCTCACGGGTTTGCGGATTGTTGCACAGCGCGCGCTCCACCACGCCGGGTAGCGACAGCGGCGCTTTGTCCGTATTACTGAAGCCGCAAGGCGAGAGTATGACAGGCTTGTTGATGCTTGCCGCCTGCGATGTGGCGGTCAGGTCTCTGGTTGAGTAAGGGTCCGCCAGATCCGCCAGCGCGGTTGAGACGCCGAGCATCAGGGCCGCTGCAAGCGTTGCCGATTTTGTTCTCATGGCGTTTCCAGTAACATTATAAATTATTTAATAAACAATTACATACCAGATACACTTAAAGCAATTTATAATATCTTGAGCTCAGCTATATGGAGGCAGAATAACAGAGACCGTTTGTCTCAGAATTAAATTTTGTTTAGACTCGAACAAGTTGTAGTGGCCGCCTGCCCGATCACCGGGTTTCTGGTACTGGGGTTCCAATGACGTTACTTGCCGCACTCAAGCCTCGTCTGAACCCGCATCTGGACAAGGCCGCTCTCAGGGATCGCTTCCAGGCGGTGCGCGGGTTGACCGAGGCCCTCTGTCAGCCTCTCGCCAACGATGACTATCAGATCCAGTCCATGCCGGATGTCAGTCCGCCCAAATGGCATCTCGCCCATACCGGTTGGTTCTTCGAGAATTTTCTGTTGATTCGTTTCTTGCCGCATTACCCGCTGTTTGATCCCCGGTTTGGATATCTGTTCAATTCTTATTATGAGACGGTGGGGAGTTTTCATCCCCGTCCGCAGCGCGGGCTGTTGTCGCGGCCCACGGTTGCGGAAGTATATCGTTACCGCAGCCATGTGGATCAGCACGTGTATCGGCTCATCGAGTCGGCGAGTGATGAAAAATGGAAAACGATCTCGTCATTGCTTGAGTTGGGCCTCCATCACGAACAGCAGCATCAAGAATTATTGCTCACCGACATCAAACATAATTTTGCCTGTAACCCGCTGCGGCCGGCCTATCAGGCAGCCGCGCCCGCCGGTGAGATCACCGCTGCGCCGCCGTTGCAATGGAGAGACTACGAGGGAGGGCTGTGCCGGATAGGCCACAGCGGTGAGGAGTTTACCTTCGATAATGAACGGCCTTGCCACCGCGTCTATCTGGAAAATTACCGGCTGGCCTCGCGGCCGGTGACCAATGGCGAGTATCTTGAGTTCATCGAGGCGGGCGGTTATCAGCGGCCTGAGTATTGGCTATCCGACGGCTGGCGCATGGTGCAGTCGCACGCCTGGGCGGCGCCGCTCTATTGGGAGCGCGACGGAGGGCGCTG
>CAYUAZ010000222.1:0-3348 GCA_964442865.1 uncultured Gammaproteobacteria bacterium | reverse complement strand
CTACGAGACTCAATCCGTCACCGCCCCCAAGCTGCTGCTCGACACCTGTTTGGCGTATTTCGCCAGCACGCCGCGCGTGTAGCGTGGCGCGGGCGGTTTCCATGCGGCGCGGCGGTGTGCGAGTTCGGCGTCGGGCACGTTGAGTTGCAGCAGGTGCTGTTCCGCGTCCAGGGTTACCGAGTCGCCCTCATTGACCAGCGCGATCGTGCCGCCCACAAAGGCCTCGGGCGCGACGTGGCCCACCACCATGCCGTAGGTACCGCCGGAAAAACGGCCGTCGGTGATCAATCCCACGCTGTCGCCCAGCCCCGCGCCGACGAGGGCGGAGGTGGGCGAGAGCATCTCGCGCATGCCGGGGCCGCCCTTGGGGCCTTCGTAGCGGATCACCACCACGTCGCCAGCTTTTATTTTCTGCGCGAGGATGGCTTCCATGCACACCTCCTCCGAGTCGAACACGCGCGCGGGCCCGGTGATCTTGGGTATCTTCACCCCGCTGGTCTTGGCCACCGCCCCCTCTTCGGCAAGATTTCCTTTGAGGATGGCGAGATGGCCGTGCGGGTACATGGGCCGGTTCCAGGGCCGGATGACATCCTGATCGGCGCGCGGTTCATCGGGCACGTCCTTCAGCACTTCGGCGATGGTCTGGCCGGTCACGGTCAGCGCGTCGCCGTGCAACAGGCCGTGGGCGAGCAGCATCTTCATCACCTGCGGGATACCGCCCGCCTTGTGCAGATCGGTGGCGACGTAGCGCCCGGACGGTTTCAGATCGCACAGCACCGGCACGCGCCGGCTGAATACCTCGAAATCATCAATTGCAAGCTTCACCCCGGCGGCGTGCGCGATGGCTGGCAGGTGCAGCACGGCGTTGGTGGAGCCGCCCACCGCCATCAACACGGTGATGCCGTTCTCGAACGCCTGGCGGGTGAGGATTTGGCGCGGCAGGATTTGTTTTTTGATCGCGTTCACCAGCGCCTCAGCGGACTGCGCAGTACTCTCGGCCTTTTCCTCATCCTCCGCCGCCATGGTGGAGGAATACGGCAGGCTCATGCCCATCGCCTCGAAGATCGAAGACATGGTGTTCGCGGTGTACATGCCGCCGCAGGAACCCGCGCCGGGACAGGCGTTGCGTTCCACGCCGAGCAATTCCGCTTCGTCAATCTTGTGCGCGCTGTACTGGCCGACCGCCTCGAAGGCGCTCACGATGGTGAGATCGCGGCCTTTATAGTGGCCCGGCTTGATGGTGCCGCCGTAGACAAAAATCGCGGGGATGTTCAGACGCGCCATGGCGATCATGGCGCCGGGCATGTTTTTGTCGCAGCCGCCGATGGCGAGCACGCCATCCATGCTCTGGCCGTTGCATACGGTTTCGATGGAGTCGGCAATCACCTCGCGCGACACCAGCGAGTATTTCATCCCTTCGGTGCCCATGGAGATGCCGTCACTGATGGTAATGGTGCCGAACATCTGCGGCATCGCGCCGGCCTTTTTCAGCGCGGCTTCCGCGCGCGCCGCCAAGGCGCCGATGCCCATGTTGCACGGCGTGATGGTGCTGTGGGCGTTGGCCATGCCGACGATGGGCTTATCGAAATCCTGGTCGCCAAATCCTACGGCGCGCAGCATGGCGCGGTTGGGCGAACGTTGCACGCCCTGGGTGACGGTTTTGCTTCTGCGGTTGTCCGACATGAGAAAAGCTCCGGCTTGAGTGGAGTCTGGAATTCTAACCTAAAAGCAGGGGATCTTGAGTGACACAGGCTAAAAGCTATGCCAGGATTTTCTCCGCCAGCGGATCTTGGCGACGATGAGGCCGATGAGCATGCCGGCCAAGAGGGTGCCCGCCCCCGCCAAGAACCATTGTTGGTCGCGTTGAGCTTTAAGTTCTGTGTTTGCATCGCGCACTATTTTGAGCTGACTCTCCAGCGCGGCAAGCCGATCAATTTGCGCTGGAACAGCGGGCACGCCCCGAGCGGGAACCGCCACTGCGACTATCGCTGACGGGCTGCTCATATTCATATTACCCAATGGCGCAGCCGCTGCGCCCAGCATTCCGGCAGTGGTGATTGAGCTTGCCAGCAAGGGGGCCGCTACCCAGCCCTCCACTCCATCGGCGCTGCGCACCCGCAAAAAGCCGGGCGGCTCATTGCCCAGCACCTCCACGACCGCGCTTTTCATCAATCTGCGCAGCGGTTCGGCGTTGGCATCGGCGGCGCTGAGCAGGTCTATGCCTTGGTCTTGCGAGACATAGGCGAGGGTCTGCGGCCAGGCCAGCACTGGCATCAACAGGACAAAAAACAGGATCGCCCGCACTACTCTCCCCTTTAAATAGCATGTCAGCCTTTGGGCCTGGTAAGCATAGTCTAACTGCTTCGCTTTGGCCTGTTACGATTCCGTGGCGCCCTGTATCCGCTTCCATACACAACGCCCGCCGCTGGCCTTATCTATCGCCTCCAGACGCTCGGAGTGAGCGGCGGATTCCTCGGCTGTCGCCGGCGGCACACTGAGGCGCGGGCGGTCGGCCTGCAGGCGGCGGGACGCCTGTTGCGCCGGTGTGTTGTCCGAGACGCCGCTATCCAGTGACAGGCTGGCCTGGCCGCCGGTCATGGCCAAGTAGACATCAATCAGGATTTCAGCATCGAGCAGGGCGCCGTGCAGGGTGCGTTGCGAGTTGTCCACCCCGTAGCGCTTGCACAGGGCATCGAGGCTGTTTTTCTGGCCGGGATGAAGCTGGCGGCCGAGGGTGAGGGTACAGAACACCGAACAATAGCGGTCTATCGGCCCCTTGTCTGCCCCCAGCAGCGACAGTTCGCGGTTCAGGAATCCGACATCGAAGGCGGCGTTGTGGATAATCAATTCCGCATCGCGGATAAAATCCAGAAACTCCTCCCCGATGTCACGAAAGTGCGGCTTGTCGGCGAGGAATTCATCGGTCAGGCCATGCACCTCCATGGCGCCGGGGTCTACGGGGCGCTCGGGATTCAGGTATTGATGGTAGCGATTACCGGTGGGCCGACGATTGATCAGCTCGACACAGCCGATCTCGATGATCCTATGGCCCTTCTCGGGGTCCAGACCGGTGGTTTCGGTATCCAGCACAATTTGGCGCATTACTGTTTCGTTCCTTCATTTGCTCATTTTGTCTATCGCCTGCGTGGCCAACTGGTCTGCGCGTTCATTTTCCGGGTGACCGGAGTGTCCGCGCACCCAGTGCCATTCCACTTTGTGGCCCACCAGGGCCTGATCCAGGCGTTGCCACAGGTCGGCGTTCTTGACCGGTTGTTTGGCTGCGGTCTTCCAGCCGCGCCGCTTCCACCCCGCCAGCCATTCGGTGATCCCCTTATGCAGGTACTGGGA
>CAYUAZ010000221.1:0-3378 GCA_964442865.1 uncultured Gammaproteobacteria bacterium | reverse complement strand
CGAGACGATCGATCGGGACCTCGCCCCGGGCGAGGAGTTCGAGCGATACGCGCGCGTCGTCCACGGTGTAGTGGAACGACCCGACGAGCGAGACCTCGTCGTAGTGGATCCGATGCGCGAGGACGGCGAGACGGGCCTCCCGGACGAGCCCTGCAAAGAAGAGGACCGTCCCCCCCCGGGTCGCGAGGCCCGGCGCTTCGTCCGCGATCGAAGGGGCTCCGGGCGTTTCGACGACGAGATCGCCCCTCAATCGGTCGCTCCCGGCGTCCTGCCTCCCGCGACATTAGTACGTCCCGGTACGTCAGAATTGTACAAACAGGGCTACAAGGCCGGCACGGTGGCGATGGCCAACGCCGGACCCAACACCAACGGCTCGCAATTTTTCATCATGCACGTGGATTATCCGCTCCCGCACCAGTACGTCATCTTCGGGCGCGTCACCGAGGGCCAGGAGGTGGTCAACGCCATCGCCAATGTGGCGCGGGATCGCAACGACAAACCCGTTGACCCGGTGGTGATGGAGAAGGTAACCATCGTTACGTAGGGTCGAATTCATTCGACCTGCAACCCGCCAGCAACGCTTCCACCACCGCCGTCCAGGCGGCGGCGAGATTGGCGCGGTTATAGCCGCCGCCACCTAAAGCCAGCAGGCGGCCGTCACAATGGTGTTCGGCGATCTCGCACAAGCGCGTGGTTGCGTAGCGGTGCGACTCGGCGGAATAGTGCAAATGGGTGATCGGATCGTCGGCCAGGCTGTCCGCGCCGCATTGCAGGATAATGAACTCCGGCCGCGCAGCGTGTAAAAATTCGTCCACCGCCGGCCAGGCGGCGCGAAAATCCTGGTCATCGGCGCCGGGCCGCATAGGGATGTTGAGTTTGCTGCCCATCGCCGCGCCACGCCCCCGCTCATGCGCCGCCCCCGTGCCGGGATAGAGATACTTGCCATCCTCGTGTAGATCGGCAAAGTACAGTTCCGGGTCGTCCTCGAAACCGTAGTACACCCCATCGCCGTGATGGGCGTCTATGTCCACATAGGCGACCCGCCTGATACCGTACTCCGCCCGCAATGATTCGATCACCACGCCGCAGTCGTTGAACACGCAAAAACCCGCCGCGCCATCGCGGCGGGCATGATGCAGACCGGCGATCGGTACGAAGGCGCGCCGGCACGCGCCACTCATGATGTGCCGCATCGCGGCCAACGCCGAGCCCACGACGTAGGCCGCCGCTTGGTAAACCCCAGGAAAAGCCGGAGTGTCACCGTAGTCGAGGAAGCCCTGCCCGGTCTGCGATTGAAACTTGACCCGCTCGACATACTCGTGACCGTGGAAGCGCTCAATCGCTGCTTGATCCGCCAGCTCCGGCGCACACACCCGCACCCGTTTATCGAGTCCGCGTTCGATCATCTCATCCCAAAACGCCTGCATGCGATCGGACCCAAACGGGTGGCCGTGACCAAAACCGTAGCGCGCCACGTCCTCGCCCACAAAGACGCAGACCGATTTATTCATCTCTTTAGTGAAATAACTGTTGACATGAGCACCTCATTTTGTACTATTAGCGCACTCGATGCACCGAGCGCCTCCGCGGCTACTCGCGGGGAGAATTTAACGTACCATTATAAGGAGCTGTCCAACGATGCTGAATCAACTTGACGAACCTCCCGGTAGTCACGCGCGCGACACCCGTTTGCGATGGAGCGAACAGAATTCCACGCCTGACAATCTGCTCACCCTCCATGTCAACACGGCCTTCCCCAACCGTTACCTCGCCATCGAAGGCCACAAGCTGTATCCCTTCACCACCGATATCAAACCGCTGTTCGAGGTCTATCAACGGCGCAGCCAGGTCCCACTGTCCGATTACACCTTCGCCAACAACATCATCTGGCTGTCGCAGAAGAGCGGCTTTTACCAGATCATCGAAGATTGCTTCTGCCTGTTCTGCCTGACCGGCGACGGGCTCACCATGCCGCTGCCGCCGCTCGGCGCGCCCGAGCGTCAATACGCCGTGCCCGCCCCCGGCTTCGAGATCATGGACGGCTACAACGCCACACCCTATCTCGGCAAGGTCGAATTCGTGTACCGCGATTTCCTCCAGGTCATGCCGCTCAGCCTCGAGGAGGACACTGTGTTCCCCACCGTGAGCGATGGCGCCTGGCTGGTGGAGCGCAGTCTCCCCGATTATATCTATTTGACCTCCGACCTGATTGATCTCAAGGGCAACGCCTATAAAACCAAGCGCAGCGAGATCAATCAGTTCCGCCGCATCTACCCCGATCACCGCATGGAGACCTTGGGTCCGCAGCACTGGGACGGCATCCGCGAGCTGGTCAACACTTGGTTGCAGAATCGCCTGAAATATCTGCCGCCGGCCGACATCGCCAACTTTCTCTGCACCGCCGAACTTGAACGCACCGCCATCAACCGCGCGCTGGAGCATTACGACCCACTGCAACTGGAGGGGCTATGCCTGTTCATCGGCGACCGGCTGGAGGGCTTCACCTTCGCCGAGCGCATCACACCGGACGTGGCGAGCGTGTTGGTGGAAAAAACCAACTTCATGATCCCCGGCGCGGCCCAGTACCTGTTCCGCGAACTGGCCAAGACCTACACCGATTGCACCTACATCAACGTCGGCGACGATCTCGGTCTGGAAAACCTGCGCAAGGTCAAGATGAGCTACCGGCCCGCCCTGTTCGGTGAGAAATTCACCTTAACCCGCCACTGTGTTCCGCGCTGACAGCTCGCCGCACGACCCAGCGACTGAGTATCACCACGCCGACGGCGGGATACGTCCCGCCCGGCTGGGTGATCTACCTGCGCTGGAGGATCTGGAGCAGCACTTCCCCACTGACCGGCTGTCGCGCCGCAGCCTGCGGCGGCTGATCGGGCCGGGGCCTAGCGAGGTCCTGGCCTATGAGGCCGAGGCCCGGGTAGTGGGCAATATTGTTGTACTGTACCGGCACAACTCCACGCGCGCACGGCTGTACTCGCTCATCGTGCATCCGAACCACCAAGGCCGGGGCATTGCCACCGCCCTGCTGGACGCCGCCGAGCGTGCGGCCATCCGGCGCGGCTGCGACGCCCTATCCCTTGAAGTGCGGAACGACAATGCCGCCGCGTTGCGTCTCTATCAAAGGCTGGGCTACAGCGTGATCGCGCGGCTGCAAAATTACTATGACGATGAGTGCCCCGCATTGCGCCTGGAGAAAAAAGTAGGGAATCTCTGATTTCAGAGATTCCTGCGGTACATGGATGTGCCGCCATTTTTCAAACATGCAAGTGTTTGAAAAATGAAGAAAAGAAAAAATCACATTTTTTCTTTTCGTCTCTGAAAATTCCATGGGCGAGCAGCGAAGCTGCAAGCGGGTTTGCC
>CAYUAZ010000220.1:0-3389 GCA_964442865.1 uncultured Gammaproteobacteria bacterium | reverse complement strand
CGTGCGCCTCCACCTTGGCCTCGGCCAATAAGTATTGGAGCTCTGGAAGATCGGGAAACTTCTTTACGTATTCCGCTAAACTGGGCACGGCTTTTTCCACCCGATGATGGGCCATATAGAGATTCGTTAACTCACCCAGTATCTCAGGGAGATCTGCTTTTTCCACAAGAGGGGCCAAGCCTTCCAGTTCTTTGGCGGCCTGTTGCCAATTCCCTTCAGCCAGCGAGACACGGGTCAACTGGTAACCCGCTACCCCCGCATAGGCCGGTGTGTCTTTTTTAACGGCCTGGAGACGGGTTCGTGCGGTAGCGAAATCACCCTCCAAGCGCGCAACGCCCGCTTGGATAAGCCTCAATTCCGGATGATCTGCGGGCAACAGCTTTTGCAATAGCTGTAATTGGGACTTCGCCGCAGCCTTGTCCCCGAGTCCGATATGCGCTGTGGCCAGTACCATACGCGCCCCGCTGTTAACTGTTTCTGATTCCGGATGATCGAGTAACGGCGTGAGCAGATCTACCGTAGCGGAATAGCGCTGCAAGAGATTGTAGATCTTGCCCAAGGTGGCATGAGCCTCGGTAAGGGTATTGGGAGCCAGCTCACCCGACTTCAGCAAGTATTCATAATGCGTCAGCGCGCCCGGCAGATTGCCGCGCGTTTCTTCCAGCCAACCCAGATAGCGGCGCGCCACCGAATCGGCCGGCCTGACTTCCAATGTTTTGTTGAGCTCGGTTTCTGCCTCTTTGGGGTTGTTTTGCATCAGCAGCGTTACTCCCAATTTGGAGCGCGCCGTGGCCTGTTGCGGATTCAGCGTCAGGGCATTGCGGAAGGAGAGTTCGGCCATGCCGAGGTTTTTTTCCTCGAGAAAGACCAAACCCGCCATTTCCGGACCGCGCGCGTCGCGCGGAAAACGGGTGAGAAAACTGGCCAGTTTGAGTTTGGCCTGCTTGCGTTCGCTTTTTTTCAGGAGGTCAGACACTTCCTGCAATTCCGCGGAGCCCCGCCAGGTATTCTGTAGTAGCCCAAAATTTAAGTTGGGCTGGTCCGGTGTGACGGTGAAGGGGACGGCCCAAGTCTGACCGCTGAGCAGGCCCAATCCCAAGCATGCTAGCAGCGCAATTCGTCTAATTCCCGGCATAAGTGGTTCCTTACTCGAAACGGTTTGATCTGTTCGGGGCATATATTTTTTCAAGATACAGCATTTTTACTGCGTTTTAATTCATAGCCAAGTGAAACAATGGCGGGCTCCAGTAATGATAAGGTTTCTTCGTCAATCATATCAATATAATTAAGGTAGCGGTTAACCGAGCTTGAGTAGAGCTGGCGCGTCACCTGCTCATAGCTGGCGGTGCGGGCAACGCGCTTGTTCTCGTAAAACTTGAGGCAGTCGGGGTCCCAGTCTACACCAACAAAGGATAACAGCGAGCGGACTTCGGTTTGCGGACCAGCCACCAGGTCTTCATAGCGTATTTGCATATAGCGCAGGTCTAGCACCTCCTTCATCCGCTCCACATGCCTGACGGAGCGGACATAAAGCTCTGCGGCGTCGTGCACCGTGTAAGACCATTCGTGCTCGTGCAGGAATATTTGGGAAAAGCACGACAACACGGTGTCCAACGGGTGTCGCACTACATGAATAATGGGTGATTCGGGAAACAGCAGCCTGATCAGTGGTAAATGCAGCATATTAAACGGGAGTTTGTCCACCACCCATTTTTTACCGGAATAGTCTCCCAGTGCGGCAAGCTGGCCTAAGTAGCGCTCGCGCGCCGCGATTAATGCAGCGCCGTCGCCGTCTGTGACCAGCCCGTCCAGGGAGCGGGGATAGGTATTCCCTTGCCGGTCAACCAGCCCTTGTTCAATTTGCAGAGTAAACTCCAGTTCTCCCGCCGCCGCGATGTCTCGATGCGAGGACAGTATCTGCTCCACCAGGGTGGTGCCGGAGCGAAGAAAACCCACCACAAAGACAGGCAGCGGAGAGCCGGGAGGGTGGCAGAGCGCCTTGGCTAGTGAGGCCGCCTTGGCTGGGGTGAAGTAGGTCTCGGCTTCATCGAGGGGTTGTTCTCTATCGCTTTTGCTGTAGGGGCGCCCACGAAAGGCGGCGAGCGTGTTGTTGGATTGGGCAAAGGCGTCGTAAGCTTCTTGGTACCGGCCCAGCCGGTCCAGATTTTGGCCACGCTCATTCCAGAGGGTAATCAGGGTGCGCTGTGTGGCCGTGTCGAAATCAATGCTATCCAGGGCCGCCAGCGCCTCGCCCGGTTTCTGCCTGCGGCGCAGGAGCTTGGCGATCACCACCGATGCGCTGGCGTTGCCGGGCTGTAATTCCAGCGCCCTCAAGGCCTCTCGTTCGGCCTCCTCTGGCTGATTATTGACCTCCAGCATGGTGGCCAGACTGGCATGGGCCTCGGCGTACCGGGGAACGATTTGGATGGCCTGTTCGAAATAACGGATCGCCCCGTCAATATTACCCAGGTAATAAAATACGTGCGCCAGATTGTGATAGGCCTTCCAGTTTTCCGGTTGACGAACCAGCGTTTCCCGGTACAGCCTTTCGGCTTCATTGAGGGAGCCCAACTCAAAATAGATATTGGCCAGATTGACCCGCGCATCATCAAAGTCCGGTTTTTTCGCCAGCGCCAGTTGTAATTGCACAATGGCCTCGGCGGCTCTGCGTAACTGGAGAAGAACCATAGCGTAATGGTAGTGGGCGGCGGCGTCGGTTAACCCCAGCCCCAGGGCCTTGCCCATGAGGTCAGCCGCTGGTGTCAGGTTCCCGGCTTGGTATTCGATAAAGCCTAATAGATAGTGGGCCTCAGGATGGCGAGGCTGGATTTGTAGCACCTGCCGATAGATCCCCGCCGCTAAACCCGCTTGGCCCTGCTGCTGCAAATTGAATGCCTCGCGCAACAACGAAGTGAGGTCGGTATGCGCTCCCCTGCCGTGAGGCAGGGTTCCGCAACAGTGCTTGAACTTCTTGCCGCTGCCGCAAGGGCAGGGATCGTTGCGACCAACCTTTAACGCTACTTGAGCCAATCTTTGCTCCCGGAAGGTTACCTGGAAGTGTATCCTACCCAACAGCGGGATTTTTCAGAATTCCTAAAAAAAAGAACTCCCCAGAGGGGAGTTCTTGAGGTAACTGAAAAGATGAACCGGTCAGCCGTTGGCGGGTTTTTTCTTGCGTCCCATCCAACCCAAGCCTGCGAGCCCCAAGCCGAGCAGCGATAAGGTCGCGGGCTCGGGCACCCCATTGGGCTGACTCCTCAGATTAATGGTCAACTGGCCAATATCGGTAAGAGAGCCGTCCGAGACCTGAACCCGAGCATTGTAGCTACCCGGAGCGGCACCGGTGCGATTCCAGGTGAACAACCGGGTCGGAGGACAAACCGTCGGGG
>CAYUAZ010000219.1:0-3457 GCA_964442865.1 uncultured Gammaproteobacteria bacterium | reverse complement strand
CGGCCGGCAAGGTCTATGAGCAGGACTCCACCTTCGGTCAGGCGATGCAGATCGGAACCCTGGTGACCGTCGGCCTCGACTGGCGCTTGCAGGACAGCTATCTCGAGCGCATCAACGCGGTCACCGCGGAACAGATCCAACAAGTGGCGCGCAAATATCTGATTGACGATCGTCTCACCGTCGCAGTGCTGGAACCGCTGCCCCTCGATCCCAACAAGAAACCGCGCGCGTCGGCGGATGGTCACTTGGGAGGCGGCAATGTACGTTAGGACATGGATAGCTGCGATCCTGTTTGCGCTGTGCAGCGTCGCGCAGGCCGGACCACAGATTGAACAGTGGCAAACCCAAAACGGCGCGCGCGTCTACTTTGTCGCGGCGCCCGAATTGCCCATGGTGGACGTGCGGGTGGTGTTTGATGCGGGCAGCGCCCGCGACGGCGGCAAGTCCGGGCTCGCCGCGCTGACCAACGGCCTGCTCGACGATGGCGCCAAGACGGCCGACGGCGAGCTTAACGCCGATCAGATCGCGGAGCGCTTCGCCGATCTCGGCGCGCAATTCGGCGCCGGCGCGGACCGCGACACGGCGAGCGTCAGCCTGCGCAGCCTGACCCAACCCGAGCTGCTGCAACCGGCCTTGCAGGCCGTCGCGGCAATCCTGACGCAGCCGGGCTTTCCGCAAAATGGCTTCGAGCGCGAACAGAGCCGCGTGCTTACCCAACTCCAGGCGCAAGAACAATCCCCTGGCGAGATAGCGGGCAAGACCTTCTTTAAGGCCGTGTACGGCGAGCATCCTTATGCCACGCAGGCGCTCGGCGATCCGGACAGCATAAAGCAACTCACCCGCGATGACCTGATCGCCTTTCACGACCGCTACTACGTGGCACGCAATGCCGTGGTCGCCATCGTCGGCGCTGTCACGCGCAAGCAGGCGGAGGCCCTTGCCGAGACACTGGTGGACAAGCTTCCCGAGGGCGAGGCCGCACCGGCACTGCCCAAGGTGATCGGCCTGGAGAGCGCACAGACCGTGCAGATCCCCTACAGCTCCGCGCAGACCCACATCCTGGCCGGCCAGCCCGGCATCAGCCGCATTGACCCCGACTATTTCCCGCTGGTGGTCGGCAATCACATCCTCGGCGGCAACGGCCTGGTCGCGCGGCTTGCCGAAGAGATCCGCGAAAAGCGCGGGCTCTCCTACAGCACCTACAGCTACTTCCAGCCGCTGCGTGAGCCGGGACCGTACACCCTCGGCCTGCAAACCCGCAACGAACAGACCGGCGAGGCCCTCAAGGTGTTGCGCGATACACTGGAAAACTACATCGCCCACGGCCCGACACCCGCCGAGCTCAAAGCCGCCAAGCAAAATATCACCGGCGGCTTTGCGCTGCGCATAGACAGCAACGCCAATCTGCTCGACTATCTTGCGCTGATCGGCTTTTACCAGTTGCCGCTCGATTATCTGGATAGCTACAACCGCAAGGTCGAGCAGGTCACCCTGGAGCAGATCCGTGACGCCTTTAAGCGCCGCGTCAAACCGGAACAGATGGTCACGGTCATCGTCGGTGGCGGCGCGCAAGCAACCCAAAACTAAACGCCCCAACCAACTGCGCATCATCGGCGGTCAGTGGCGCGGGCGGCGTTTGAATTTTCCTGATGTCGAGGGCCTGCGTCCCACGCCCGACCGCGTGCGCGAGACCCTGTTCAATTGGCTCGCCCCCGCCATCGAAGGCGCGCGTTGTCTGGATCTGTTCACCGGCAGTGGCGCGCTGGGCTTGGAAGCGCTGTCGCGCGGCGCTGCCGAGGTGGTCATGCTGGACCGCGACCCACAGGTCATTGCCCGCCTCAAGGAACACGCCCAAACCTTGCAAGCTCACGGTGCGCGACTCGTACAGACCGATGCCCTACGATTTCTACAGCGCCCGCAAAATCCCCCCGTCCCCCCCTTTGAAAAAGGAGGGCGGAGGGGGGATTTATTCGACATCGTCTTTCTCGACCCGCCCTTCGGGCTAGGCTTGCTGGACCCCTGCTGTAAATTATTGGAAGAACACGGCTGGCTCGCCCCCTCTGCCCACATCTATCTGGAATCCGAATCAGCCCTCGGCCCACCCGCCCTGCCCGCTAATTGGCGGCTAAAACGTAGCCAAAAGGCCGGCCAAGTGGGGTATCATTTGGCGACAAGACAGGGAGCCACGACATCATGAACATCACCGCCATCTATCCCGGCACCTTCGACCCCATCACCAAGGGGCACAGCGATTTGGTGCAGCGCGCGGCAAAGTTATTTGACCGGGTCATCGTGGCGATCGCGGCAAATCCCACTAAGGCCCCGGCGTTGTCGCTGGCCAAGCGGGTGGAATTGGCGCACACCGTGCTGGCTGGATTGAAAAATGTCGAGGTGGTCAGCTTCGATACCCTGCTTGCCGATTTCGTTAAGGCGCGTGGGGCACAGGTGATACTACGCGGTCTGCGCGCGGTGTCGGACTTCGAACACGAGTTTCAACTGGCCGGCATGAATCGCCGGTTGGCGCCACAAATCGAAACCTTGTTTTTAACACCCGCTGAACAGTATGCCTATATTTCTTCCAGCCTGGTGCGTGAGATTGCCGCGCTCGGCGGTGATGTCTCGGAATTTGTGCATCCGGCGGTGAATGCCGCGCTTGTTGCACACAAACGCTGATATGAAATGGCGTGCGTGGCTGCTTGTTGTCCTGAGCTTTGCAGTCGGGGCCCAAGCTCTCGCCGACAAGCCACCTGTTGCGGCCATCGCCAGCGCCCATCCGCTCGCCACCGGCGCCGGTCACGAAATCCTGGCGGCGGGCGGCAACGCCTTTGACGCGGCGATCGCGGTCACGGCGGCGCTCGCCGTCGTCGAACCCATGAGTTCAGGATTGGGCGGCGGCGGCTTCTGGCTGTTGCATCGTGCTAAAGATGGTTTTGAAACCATGCTGGACGGACGCGAAAAGGCCCCGCTCGCCGCGCGACGCGACATGTATCTTGATGATAACGGCGAGGTGATCCCGAAGCTTTCCGTGGACGGCGCGCTGGCCGCCGGTATTCCCGGCACTCCTGCGGCCATCGTGCATCTTGCCCAGCAATATGGAAGACTGCCGCTCAAAATAAGCCTTGCTCCCGCCATCAAGCTCGCCCACGCAGGTTTTGCCGTCAATGAATCGTATCAGGGTATGGCCAGGTTTCGTCTCAATGCACTGCGCGCATCCCCTGCTGCTACCGCCGTGTTCCTGCATAACAACGAGGTACCGGAACTCGGTTATCTCATTAAACAGCCTGACTTGGCAAAAACATTAGAAAGCATCGCAGAATATGGCGTAAATGGATTTTACGGCGGAACCGTTGCGCAACGCCTGGTGGACGGGGTGCGTAGCGCAGGCGGTATCTGGTCACTCGATGATTTCGCCAACTATGGCGTAATGGAGCGTAAACCGGTACGCGGCAACTACCAT
>CAYUAZ010000218.1:0-3462 GCA_964442865.1 uncultured Gammaproteobacteria bacterium | reverse complement strand
GCCGATGGAGCCGGTGAGCATGGAGGCCTCGTCGGAAAGAATGTCGCCGAACATATTGCCGGTCACCACCACGTCGAATTGTTTCGGCGCGCGCACCAGTTGCATCGCGGCGTTGTCCACATACATGTGGGTCAGCGCGACGTCGGGATAATTCTTGGCAATGCGCGTCATCACCTCGCGCCACAGCTCGGCGCATTCCAACACATTGGCCTTATCCACCGAGCAGAGTTTTTTATTGCGCTTCTGTGCAATGCCGAATGCGACATGCCCGATGCGCTCGATCTCGGACTCGCTGTAGACCATGGTATTAAAGCCTTCGCGTTCCCCATTTGCCAGCGTGCGCACGCCGCGCGGCTGGCCGAAGTAAATGTCGCCGGTCAGTTCACGCACAATCAGGATGTCGAGCCCGGCAACCACTTCGAGCTTGAGCGTCGAGGCGGAAGCGAGCTGCGGGTACAAAATGGCCGGACGCAGGTTGGCGAACAGATTTAATTCCTTGCGCAAACCGAGCAAGCCCTTTTCCGGGCGCACGGCAATGTCGAGCGCCTCCCACTTCGGCCCACCCACCGCGCCGAGCAACACCGCACCGGCCTGCTTGGCGAGTGCGAGAGTTTTTTCCGGCAACGGCTGGCCGGTCGCATCTACCGCTGCGCCACCGACCAGCGCCTGTTCCATTTCGATCCGGAGACCAAAGTCGCGGCGCAGACATTCCAGCAGCTTTACCGCCTCGGCGACGATCTCCACACCGATTCCGTCACCGGGAAAGACTGCAATTTTTTTTGTCATAATCTAAAGCAACTGATTAAAGGGCTGAGAGGATAACAGGGGATTGATGATCTTGATGCCGGCAATGCTTTGCCCTGTATTGAAGTCTTCGCTCAATAGCGCCATGGCGCCCGCCTGCTCGGCCGATGCGATGATAAGGCTGTCCCAAAAAGACAATTGCCAAATCTCACTCAACTCGGAGGCGCGCAGTAGGGTTTCAGGAGCCGTTAACTGTTTCACCCAAACGCTATATACCCGCACCACTTCACGCGCCGCCGCAGGTTTGATAGGCGTGGCGATTTTGCGCGTGACGTTGACGTAAAACTCTTGCAGCACTTGCGTGCTCAGCACGCCACTTTGGGATTCCCAGAGCGCGCTTACTATTTCTTCCGCGCGCTGGGATTTGGCCCCGGCGTCACGGTCGTGCGCGTAAATCAGTATGTTTGTGTCAACGAAGCACGGCGCGGTCATGCAAGGCGTCCCGATCCTGCACTCGCTTTCCCCCCATCCGGAACTTCTTCTTTAACAGATCGAGAGCACGATGTTTCGCCTGTTCGTAACTCGTCTGTTGCTCGGTCAGAGCTTGCAGGTCATTCGCCAGCAGTTGGCTGATGCTGATCCCGTGGCGCGCCGCAAACACCTTGGCCTGTTTTAACAGGCGCCGATCTATGGAAAGGGTAATGTTTTGTTTCATGCGTTGCAGTGTAGCACGTAAAATACGTGCTCGTAAATGTATACGTATGATCCGGCCCGTTGACCGAATAGACTTCAGTGCAGACGTAGCTTACCCCCATTCAAGCAGGCCTATTTTTGTCGAAATATTTTACACTCGGACTCACAATGTCCTAACCGAATTATATAAACTTTTGTTTTTAATACGTTAATTATTATAAGCATATTTTATGCCTATTTTATCAAACAGTACTTTTGTGCTTAATTCGCTATTAACTTACTTTAGTTTGAGGAGAGCCCCATGTTTACCCCCCCCCCGCTTATCGCGGTCTAATGTAAAACACGTCCGCGCTAGGCAGCTCGCCAGCGCATTGATCGCACTGGCCGTAGGTCTACCGCTGTCCTTCACCGCCAATGCTGCGCTGCTCGGCCCTACCGCCTATCTGAGTTTTGCAGACAGCCCTTTCAGCGGCGGAAGCTTTTCGTATTTCTACCTCGAAGACTTCGACGACCATCTTCTGAATACCCCGGGGGTCACTGTGTCACCCGCTCCCCCTGGCAGCAACAATACCGTTACCTCCGGGTTTAGCGGGTCCATCATCGATCAGGTTGGACTCGCCGGTGGCTGTCCTGCCGGTGGGTTGACCGTCGCCTGCGATACGTGGTTTGGTGGTGGTACTACCGGACTAAGCTTTACGTTCAATGCCGTAACGTTGGGAGCGCTACCCAACGCGGCGGGTATCGTCTGGACCGACGGCGCCGGAACCACCTTCTTCGAAGCCTTCGACGCGGCCAATGTTTCGCTCGGCTCGATCGGCTCGGCGGCCATCGCGGATGGATCGTTTTTAGGCACCACAGCAGACGATCACTTCTTCGGCATCACCGGTTCGGTCGGGATCTCCAGAATTTTCATCAGCAACACGAGCGGCGGAATTGAAGTGGATCATCTGCAATACGGGTTGCGCGCCACTAACAACGTGCCGCCGCCCAGCGGCGTTCCCGAGCCGGCCACGCTGGCGCTGTTAGGGATTGGCTTGGCGGGCCTCGCGGCCAGACGCCGTAAAGCTTCCTAAATTTTTACCCGCCACCCCCAACCCTACGCCCCACCCCACCGGGCGTAGGGTTTTTTATCGCCCAAAATACTGATTTTCAAACAGCCAGGGGGTTTGCTGGCGGCGCTGCTGCTCGTAAGCGCGAATAGCGTCCACGTGCTGTAAGGTCAGGCCGATATCATCCAGGCCGTTGAGCAGGCAATGCTTACGGAACGGCTCTACGCCAAAGGCGAATACCTCATTTTGCGGGGTTGTTATAGTTTGCGCCGTGAGATCTATCGTCAAGCTATAACCCGGTGTACCGGTGACTTCTTTAAACAGCCGATCCACACTTGCGCTGTCAAGCACGATGGGAAGGATGCCGTTTTTGAAGCAGTTATTGTAAAAAATATCGGCATAGCTCGGCGCAATCAGCGCGCGAAAGCCGTAATCCTCCAAGGCCCACGGCGCGTGCTCGCGCGACGAGCCACAGCCGAAATTGTCGCGCGTAAGCAAGATGCTCGCGCCCTTGTAGCGCGGCTGGTTAAGCACAAAATCCGGATTGAGCGGGCGATGGCTGTTGTCCCGGCCCGGCTCGCCGTGATCGAGATAGCGCCACTCATCAAACAGGTTCGGCCCGAACCCCGTGCGCTTGATGGATTTCAGAAACTGCTTGGGGATGATGGCGTCGGTATCCACATTCGCCCGATCCAGTGGTGCGACGATGCCCTTTAATGTAGTGAATTTTTCCATGATTAGGGCTGTTTGGTCACATCCACAAAATGCCCGGCAATCGCTGCTGCGGCGGCCATGGCAGGGCTAACCAAGTGGGTGCGTCCGCCCTGTCCTTGGCGGCCTTCAAAATTGCGGTTGGAAGTCGAAGCGCAGCGCTCGCCCGGCTCCAGCCGATCCGCGTTCATGGCGAGGCACATGGAGCAGCCCGGCGCGCGCCATTCAAAACCGGCGGCGACAAAAATCTTGTCCAACCCTTCCT
>CAYUAZ010000217.1:0-3464 GCA_964442865.1 uncultured Gammaproteobacteria bacterium | reverse complement strand
CAACGACGGTAACACATCGCGCTGATAAAACGGCATAATGACACGACCGTGCACCCCAAGTTCCGTAATCCGCCGCTGCTACGCCTCGCGCTGGGGGCCGTCGCCGACAATCAACCGCCGGTGAGTTCTGTCGGCCAGCTAAGCAAAGGCCTCAATCAGATACCGATGCCCCTTCCAGCTCCGTAGCGTCGCCACAATACCGACAATGATCCTGTCACGCGGCAGCCCGACCATTTCGCGTGCGCGCATTTTGTCGCCAGGAAGAAAATGATTGGTATCAACACCGGTAGGTACCGATGTCACATGGTGCGAGGGATAACCGTTATCCCGGATAAGCTGCTCGCGCAATGCCTCGCCGGTAGTAACAACATGACACGCGGCCTTGACATACAACCAGCGTGTTACAGCATTATCAGAAACGGCCGCTGAAATATGGCGGGTGCGTATCATCGATGGCGGATGCTTTAAAAACAGGCACGCAAGCGCTGTCAACCAACTGTCGGTCGAGCTATGCGTGTTGATAACATCCACCGGATTTTTTGTTAACCAGCCATACATGGCACATATACCCTGAATATTTTTGCGCGCCATTGGCAGGCCGATCACTGGCACGCCGCGCAGTATCGCCTCAGCGTAAATCTTCGCCTGTGGTGGACACAACAGCGTCACCACGTGACCGCGCTGCATCATGCCCGTCGCCTCGGTGAGTATGCGTATCTCCTGCCCGCCCCAGCCGAGCGAGGATTCGGTGTGTACGATATGCATCAGCCCACCAGCAATCCGCGATACAGCCCCAGCAATTGCTCGACCATCACCGCCTGATTCAGGGATAACGCCGTGCTGTGCGCCTCATCTGACAGGCGCTTTTGAATTCCGGCGTTCATCAACGCGCGCATGGATTCGATCAGTGCCGGTCTGTCGAGCGCATCACACACATAGCCGTTTCTGCCATGCTCAATCAACTCCGCCGCTCCGCACTGGGTGCTGGTAATCACCGGCAAACCCGACGCCATGGCCTCCAAAACCACATTGGGAAAAGGATCATACAGCGTGGGCAGCACCAGGGCATTCGCCGTGCCGTAAAACGGTTTGACATCCGATTGCACGCCCACAAAGCGCACACGACCATCGACCTTCAGCGCCTTCGCCTGCTGCAAAAATTTTCCAAGCCGCTTGTCTTTACCCACCACAATCAAATAAGCGTTGGGCGGCAGTTGCGCCATCGCCTCCAGCACCATGCGCACGCCCTTGCGCTCGAAACCGGAACCGACGAACAAAAACAGCGTAGCCTCCTGAGAGATGGAGAACTGTTTGCGAAGGGATTCACGGTGACGCTTCAACTCAGGACTGAAGGCCTGAACATCCACGCCATTATAAATGACATGCAGCCTGTGCTCGGGCACGGCGAAATAGCGCTGTATTTCACTTTTCACCCTATGCGAATTGCAAATCACGGCGCGCAGCCTCGGGCTGCGAAACAGCGCACGCTCCGCCGCTTTTACATAATGATGATAGGGGCTGAGCCAAATACGCAGCTTTCCGAAAATACCGAGCGTGCGCATGCGCTGCCTGAGCCATTCGCGATGCACGCCGTCGCCGGCGCGATAGATGTCACAGCCTGCGATGCGTTCGTGCGACTGCACCAGGTCATATTTTCTTGTTTCCAGCACCCGGCGCACAGCGCGCGCAAAACCCCAGTCGCGCCACAGGCTGCCGATATAAAACGGATTGCATATTTCCGCCGCAACGCCACCCTGCGCCCGCCAGGCGCGGGTGATCAGCGTAACGCCCACCCCCTGCGTCTGGAGTGCGCCCAGGATAATCTCCGTGGAGCGTTCCGCTCCTCCATCCGCCGTGTAGCGCTGGCGGATCAGCGCAATATTGAGGGGCCTCATTCTATCGCCAATAGTTCGTTGACGGCAGCCAGCACACGCTCGACCGGGATCGACGTCAGGCACTCGCTGACCTTGCCGCCGCCGCAGCCATCGAGCCCGCAGGGACGGCAGGTATGCCGCGAGGTAATCACGCGCTGCACCACTTGCCACGGCCCCCATGCACTCTCGCTGCTGGGCCCGAACAACACAACCACCGGTGTTTGCATCGCGGCAGCGATGTGCATAGGCGCTGAATCGACGCCGACGAAGCATTTAGCGTGGCGCGTCAGTGACGCGAGCTGCTTCAAACTCAATTGACCCGACAGATCAACCACCGGCGACCTCACTTTACCAAGTATGCGGCGCACGTAATCACGCTCCACCACTATCGGCGCTGCGGTCAGAACTACCTGTCTGCCTGAGGCCTGCAGCCTGTCAATCAGCTCAGCGCATTTCTCCTCCCCCCAGCACTTGAACAGCCAGCGCGAGGTGGGGTGGAAGTGGATAAACCCTTTGGTCTTCAGGCCATGCGCTTGCAGCACAGCATCCATGGATGCGTCAGCCTCGACACCGGGCGCCAATGTCAGCGCCCGCTCGCCAGCGCCAGGATAAATTCCTATTCTACGCACCGCGTCGAGATGGCACTCGACGGTGTGCCGGGGCGTGGCGGGCAATGGATAGAGATGTGAAAAGCTGCTGCGCCACCACGCGCCTCGCCTGCCGGGAAACATGCGCGCCACGCTGTAACGCACACCCAGCAAGCGGCGCAGCCAGGCCCCGCGCGGATGTTCGGTGAGGTGAATCAGCAAATCATAACGCCTGGCGCGCAAGGCGCGCAGCAACTTCACTTCTTCACTCAACTGCTGCAATACGCCGCGCCGTTTCCAGCCCCGATCCACAGTAAATACGTTATCAATTGCAGGATGCAGGGTCAGCATCTCCCGCGTTTCGTGATAGACCAACGCATCTATTTCTACCTGCGGTGCGTGATTTTTGAGCACCGTAAACACTGGCGAGGTCAGCAGGACATCGCCGTGAACGCACCGGTTGAAACCATAGTGGTGAAGCGCGACGAGGCGGGCCTGCGCCTGGACCGTTGGTTCAGCGTGCATTTTCCCACGGTAACTTATGGCTACCTGCAGAAACTGCTGCGGTCGGGGCAGGTGCGCGTGGACAGCAAGCGCGTGCAGGCCAATGCCAGGCTCGAGGCCGGACAGCAGGTGCGGGTGCCTGCCGTGGCCCGCCAGCCGCCCAAGGCCGGCCCGTCGATGGTGCCGCCGCTCGGTCTTTCCAAGGGTGACCGCGATTTCATCGAGAGCCTGATCCTGTTCGAGGACGAGGCCGTGATGGTGCTGAACAAGCCGTTCGGCATCGCCGTGCAGGGCGGCACGGGCACCAAGCGCCACATCGACGGCATTCTGGCGGGCATGGCGGATCGTTTCGGCGATCGCCCGCGCCTCGTGCACCGGCTCGACCGGGATACGACGGGCGTGCTGCTGGTCGCCAAGCGCCGCGATGCTGCGGCCAAGCTCGGGCGCATCTTCCAGACGCGCTCGGCGGCGAAGACCTACTGGGCGCTGGTAAAGGGAG
>CAYUAZ010000216.1:0-3468 GCA_964442865.1 uncultured Gammaproteobacteria bacterium | reverse complement strand
CAAGCTAGAGGTCAGCAAGGGCGACAAGATGCTCCCCGTGATGGCGCCCGAAAAGCGCGTCTATCTGGTGCAGCAGAATCCGATGACCGAGGCGGCCATTGACGCCGGCGTGTTCCGTCACCTGTACGTGGCCCTGGGTGCGCCTGCGGGCGAGGGCGGGGCGTGGAGTTTGCGTCTATATCACAAGCCCTTCGTGCAGTGGATCTGGATGGGGCCGTTGCTCATGCTGTTCGGTGGCTTGCTGGCCGCCACCGACCGCCGCTATCGTCTCGCCCGTCGCCAAGCCATCACCGAGGCAGAGCCCACTGATGGGCTGGCGGCTGCAGGGATCAAAGCGTCGAGCTAATCTGCAATGGTCCGTTATCTCGCTCCCTTAGGGATATTTATTATCCTGGTGATATTTTTGGCGCGCGGCCTCACGCTCAACCCGCACGAGGTGCCGTCGCCCCTGATAGGCAAACCCGCCCCCGATTTTTTATTGCCCCAAGTGCAGGATGCCAATCAGCAATTCGGCCGCAAGGACTTGCTTGGCAAGGTCACACTATTAAACGTGTGGGCCTCGTGGTGCGTCGCGTGCCGGCACGAGCATCCGCTGCTGGTGCAACTCGCGCGCTCCGGGCGAGTGGACATCTACGGCCTCAACTACAAAGACACACGCGAGGATGCCCTGCGCTGGCTCAATCAGTTGGGTAATCCCTACAAGGTGAGCGCCTTCGACCAGGACGGCAAGGTGGGAATAGACTACGGTGTCTACGGCGTGCCGGAGACCTACGTGATAGACAAGCAAGGCATCATCCGTTACAAACTCATCGGGCCTGTGACACCCGAAAATCTCAACAAGGTTATCCTTCCATTGGTCAAGGAGTTGCAAGGTTGATGCGTCTGGCTTGGCTCGCAATGCTGTGTCTCCCCCTCTTGGCGTGGGGCGAGCCTCAATCAATAGACAGGGTTAGCAGTGATCCCAAGCTAGAGCGCCGGCTCATGGTGCTGTCCGAGGAGTTGCGCTGCCTGGTGTGTCAGAACGAGAGCCTGGCGGCTTCGCGCGCCGGTCTGGCGATAGATCTGCGTAATGAGATCCGCGACTTGATGGCCAAGGGCTATACCGACAAACAGGTGGTGGACTATCTGGTCGCGCGTTACGGTGATTTTGTGAATTTTCGCCCGCCGCTGAAGCCGATGACGTTCGCCTTGTGGTGGGGGCCGTTCGTACTCGCCGGGCTGGCCATAGGCGTGCTGGTCTATTATCTGGCGCGGGTGCGGGTGCGTACGGCCAGGACTGATGTGTTGTCGAAACAGGACAATGACCGTGTCAATATACTATTAAGCAAGGCGCGTGAGGATGGTAACACATGACGTTCTGGATTATTGCGGGCGCGATGATAGTCATCGCGCTGATTTTCGTGCTGCCTCCGTTGTTCAGACAGAGCCGGGTAGGCACCGTTGACCGTGACAAACTCAACATCACGGTACACAAGGATCAACTGGCCGAACTGGAAGCCGATCTCAGAAACGAGGTTATAAGCGCTGAGCACTACGAGCAGAGCCGTCAGGATCTGCTGCGTAATCTGCTGGGGGACGTGGGGGCTGCACCTCAGGATAAACAGCCCGCCGGCGGGAAACCGGGCGCTGCGCGCGTCACCGCCCTGGTCATAGCGATCACCGTGCCGCTGCTCTCCGTGGCCATGTACTCGATATTAACCCAAGTAGAGCTGACGCGCGGGCCGCAGCCCATGGAGAGCGCCGAGGGCGGCGGTGTCTCTCCGGAAGTTATGGTGCAGCGGCTGGCGGAGCGCCTCAAGTCGAATCCTGACGACGGCGAGGGCTGGGCCAGACTGGGATTTTCCTACGGTGTGCTGGGGCGCTACAAGGAGGCGGCCGAGGCCTATGCCAAATCGCTGCCGCTGCTGGGCGACAATCCGCAACTGCTGGCCGATTACGCCGAGGTCATGGCCTTGAGTCACGCAGATCAGCATCTCGCAGGGCAACCCACCGAATTGTTTCAAAAGGCGCTGAAGCTGGATCCTGATAACCAAAAGGCGCTATGGCTGGCCGGCATGGCCTCGTTCCAGAAGGGAGACTATCGCGGCGCGATAGACTATTGGCAGCGGCTGGTCGCCTCCCTCCCGGCGAATTCTGAGGGGCTCGAAACGGTTAAAAAACATATCGCCGACGCGCAGGCCCTCGCCGCCAATCCGGTGAAGCCTTAATAATTGTAGGGCCGAATTCATTCGGCTTAATAAATATAGGGCCGAATTCATTCGGCCTGGAGCAGGGAGTGACTCGTGGAAGTATCTCAAACAGAACAAGAGCAACTCGAAGACCTTAAAAAGTGGTGGAAGGAAAACGCCAAGGCCGTGATCGCCGGTGTGGTGATTGGCCTCAGCGTGCTGTTTGCCATGTGGATCTGGCGCGATCATTCGCGCAGCCAGGGCGAGGCGGCATCGGCGGAATATCAACTGCTGGTCGGCGAGGTGAGCAAGGGTGATGCGCGGGCCGGCATCAAACGCGGCGTGGCCATCATCAACCAATTCGGGACCACGTCCTACGCGGTGTTCGCCGCGTTCGCGCTGGCCAAGCTGGAGCTGGAGCGGGGCAACCTCGGCGAGGCGCACAAACATCTGGAGTGGGCGCTGGGCCACGCCAAGCAGGACGAGTTGCAACACATCGCCCGGCTGCGGCTGGCGCGCGTGATGCTCGCCGAGGGCCAACACGACGCGGCATTGAAACTGCTCTCCCAGGCGCAACCCGGCAGTTTTCTCTCTGCGTATGAAGAGTTGAAGGGCGATCTTTATCTTGCCTCCGGCCAAATCGCCGCAGCCCAAACGGCCTATCAGAGCGCCTTGAGTGCCGCCACACAAGAGGACAGCAAGAAGCTCATTCAACTCAAACTGGATGATGTAGGCGCCCCCCAACCTGCTGCCGATAAAGCCCCATGATGCGACATTCTATGGCGTATCGTCTAATCGCCGCCGCGTTGCTGGTGCAGCTTTCCGGGTGTGGCACCGTCAAGGAGTATTTTGCCGGCACTGACAACGCCCCTCCGCCCGCCCCTTTGCCGCCGCTGACCGCAACGCTCAACGTCCAGACGCTGTGGTCGTCCCGCGCTGGTGTGGGCAGCGCCAATGAATATATCAAACTCACGCCGAGCGTCAGCGCCGACAAGATTTTTGCCGCGGACAGCGCGGGCTTGGTCAGCGCCTATCAGGCCGACAGCGGGAAATCCATCTGGAGTGTACAAACTAAGGCGCCGATCTCCGGAGGAACCGGCAGCGGTGCGGGACTGGTGCTGGTGGGGACGCGCGATGCCGAGGTGCTGGCCCTGGATGCGGCGAGCGGAGCGGAAAAATGGCGCGCCCAGGTGTCGAGCGAGGTACTCTCCGTACCCCGCGCCGAGTCGGGCATTGTCGTTGTGCGCACGGTGGACGGTAAACTGTTTGGCCTGAAGGCCGACGACGGCAGTCGTCTCTG
>CAYUAZ010000215.1:0-3524 GCA_964442865.1 uncultured Gammaproteobacteria bacterium | reverse complement strand
ACAGCGCGGTGCTGACGATGTGCTTGTCCCTGGGCAGGTCCAGGTCTACGTTTTTCGGATTATGGGTGCGGGCGCCGCGGATGCGGATAGTGTTCATGCCGGTTTTCCGTGAACAACGTAACCTGCTACTATACGTCCACCATGGTGCAAAAGAAAACTCCCGGTATGGGCGAAAACGGCATGACCCCTACTGAGCGCCGTTCCACCTTTTCGCTGGCCGGGATCTACGCACTGCGGATGCTGGGCCTGTTCCTGATCCTGCCGGTGTTCTCGCTGTACGCCACGGATCACCTCATTGGCGCTACCCCCATGCTGATCGGCCTCGCCATCGGCGCTTATGGCCTGAGCCAGGCCGTGCTGCAGATCCCGTTTGGGATGTTGTCCGACCGCTTTGGACGCAAGCCCATTATCATTATCGGCCTGCTGCTGTTTGCCTTGGGCAGTGTGGTGGCTGCCCTCTCCGACACGATTTGGGGGGTTATCATCGGCCGACTTCTGCAAGGCAGTGGGGCGATCGCGGCGGCGGTAATGGCGCTGGCGGCCGATCTCACCCGCGAGGAGCAGCGCACCAAGGCGATGGCGGTGATCGGCACCACCATAGGGTTATCCTTCGCCGTAGCGCTGGTCGCAGGGCCCCTGCTCAATAGCTGGATCGGTGTGCCCGGCATCTTTTGGCTGACCGCCCTGTTGGCGATAGGCGGCATAGTGGTGTTGAAGCTGGGCGTCCCGCAGCACGTGGACAGCCGCTTTCATCGTGACGCCGAGGCCATGCCCTCCAAGTTTGCGGAGGTGTTCGGCGACGCGCAGCTCATGCGGCTCAATTTCGGGATACTCGCCTTGCATGCCATGTTGATGGCGAGTTTCGTCGCCCTGCCGCTGGCTTTGCGCGGCCCTGCGGGGCTGCCTAGCGAGCATCATTGGTGGGTGTATCTGCCGGTCATGCTGGTTGCGATAGCAGTCATGGTGCCGTTTGTGATCGTGGCCGAGAAGCGCCGCCGCATGAAACAGGTGTTTGTCGGGGCGATAGTGCTGCTGGGGTTGTCGCAACTGGGCCTGATCGCTGGGCATGAGTCCGTGGCCGGCATTACGGTGGCGCTGTTGCTGTTCTTCACGGCCTTTAATATCCTGGAGGCGACGCTGCCCTCGCTCATCTCCAAGGTGGCGCCCGCCGACAGCAAGGGCACGGCGATGGGGATTTACTCCACCTCGCAGTTCATCGGCGCCTTCGTAGGCGGGGGTGCGGGAGGTTGGTTGCTGGGCGCCTATGGGCTCGCCGCAGTGTTCGGGTTTTGCGCCCTGATGGCGGCCGCGTGGGTGCTGGTGGCGGTGGGCATGCCCAGCCCGCGCTACCTCAAAAACCAGATGATCGTCGTCGGGACGATCAGTGCCGAACAGGCGTGCGAGCTGGCCTCCCGGTTCAAAAGGGTGGCGGGCGTGGTTGAGGCGGTGGTCGTCGCGGAAGAGGGCGTCGCCTATTTGAAGGTGGACAGTGCGCTGCTCGATGAGGCGGCGCTGCGTGAATTTTCCGCAGCCAAGGCGTAATATCCATGGACACACGGGTCGAACTCATTCGGCTAACCGTCTAAAACATTGTAGGGCCGAGTTCATTCGGCCAACTTATAGAGGAGAGAGTTATGGCAAGAGGTGTAAATAAAGTCATCCTGATCGGCAATCTGGGCAAAGATCCCGAGGTGCGCTACATGCCGAGCGGCGGCGCGGTGGCCAATGTCACCCTCGCCACCAGCGAATCCTGGAAAGATAAGACCACCGGTGAAAAAAAAGAGAGTACCGAGTGGCACAACGTGGTGTTTTTCAACCGCCTCGCCGAGATCGCCGGTGAATATCTCAAAAAAGGCGCGAAGGTCTATATCGAGGGCTCGCTGCGCACCGAGAAATACCAGGACAAAAACACCGGCGCCGACCGCTACACCACAAAAATCATCGCCAACGACATGCAAATGCTCGACAGCCGAGGAGGCCAGGGCAGCCCGAGCTATCAGCCGGAAACAGGCGATAGCGCTGAACCGCGATCGAAGTCAGCAGCTACCTCTGCGGCGGATACGCTTGATGATGATATTCCGTTCTAAGAAACAGGGGCTCTAAAAGCAGGGGCTAGGATCTAGGGACTAGGGAAAATTTAAACACCTAACCCTCAGCCCCTAGCCCCTAGCCCCTAGCCCCTAGCCCCTAGATCCTAGTCCCTGCCTCTATGCCCCAAGCCTCCCGCAAAAAAGATCCCGGCTATTCCTTTGCGCCTTTGGCGCGCCGCCTGGGCCCGCGCCTGCGCGAAGGCGCGCTGTTTTTGGGCGGTGCGATTGCCGTGTATCTGTGGGTGTCGCTAGCTACTTACCAGCCTTCGGACCCGGGCTGGTGGCACAGTGACGCCGCGGGCCAGGTGGCCAATAGGGGGGGCATTGCGGGGGCCTGGTTTGCCGATGTCTTCTTGCACCTGTTCGGCTATCTTGCTTACCTGTTTCCGCTGATGATCGGCTATGCCGGTTGGGCGGTGTTCAAACGGCGTCACAGCGATGAAGACTTCGATCCGCGCCATTTGATACTGGCCGGCGTTGGCTTTGTGCTGGCGCTCACGGCGGGCGCAGGACTGGCGACGTTGCATATCTTCTCCACAGCCATGCCGGAGAGTACCGGCGGCATCCTGGGCGAGGAGATTGCAGAGGGTCTGGCAGGCGCGTTTAATCCTCTGGGCGCGACGCTGTTGATGCTGGCCGCGTTTCTGACCGGCGTGACCTTGGCGACGGGGCTTTCCTGGCTGTGGCTGACCGATACCCTGGGCCGCCTCACCCTCGCCCTCATGGCACGGCTCAGGCCGCTGTGGCTCGACCTGCAGGAGCGCTGGGCCGGACGCCGCGCGCGTATCCAGCGCGATGAGACGGTGACGGCGCAGCGCATCAAGACAGGCAAGCGGACGCCACCGCGTATCGAGCCGGTCATCAAGAATTTCGAGGTGAGCGAGCGAGTGGAGAAGGAACGGCAGGTGCCTTTGTTCGATCAGCCCGCCGGTTCCTTGCCGCCGTTATCGTTGCTCGATCCTCCCGAACCCGCGCAACAAGGCCTCTCCGACGACGCGCTGCAGGCCATGTCGCGCCAAGTGGAGTTGAAACTGCTCGACTTCGGCATCGAGGTGCAAGTGGTCGCCGTGCATCCCGGCCCGGTGATCACGCGCTTCGAGCTGCAGCCTACGCCGGGTTTGAAGGTCAACCAGATCACCAATCTGGTGAAAGACCTCGCGCGCAGTTTGTCCGTGCCCAGTGTGCGCATCGTCGAGGTCATCCCCGGCAAACCGGTGATCGGGCTGGAAATACCCAATGAGCGGCGCAGCCTGGTGCGGCTCTCTGAGACACTGCAATCCAAAGAATACAACGACGCGGCATCGAAACTCACGCTCGCCCTGGGCATGGACATCAGCGGTCATCCGGTGGTGGTGGATCTCGCCAAGATGCCGCACCTGCTGGTGGCGGGCACCACCGGCTCGGGCAAATCGGTGGCGATCAATGCGATGATCC
>CAYUAZ010000214.1:0-3578 GCA_964442865.1 uncultured Gammaproteobacteria bacterium | reverse complement strand
CCCGCCCCGCCCCGTGGCAGCCGGGCAGTAACTGAAGGATTGGACGATCACGCTGGCGTTGGATCTTACAGGGCTGGGACGACTACATATAAAGCTGGGCGTGCGCGATGACAAAGTGTCGGCCTCGTTCTGGGCCGACCAGGGAGAAACCGTCGAACTCCTGAATCAACATCTCGACCAGTTTCGCACCCAAATGAGCAAAGCCGGTCTGGATGTTGCATCTATCCATTGTGCCGTCGGTTGCAGGCCGCCAGTGCAAAACAGCCACGTGTCTGCTCCCCTGCTGGACATCAAGATATGAACCCCCGGCCTGATCGGGCGCCGGGAAAAGTCGTGGCGCTGCGCTACGAGGGCGTGGGTGCCCCGCAGGTCACCGCCAAGGGTGAGGGTCTGGTCGCGGAAAAAATTTTGGAGCTTGCCAAGGAGCATAATATCCCGCTCCACGAAGATCCGGGTTTGGTTGCCGTGCTGGCGAAGCTGGAGCTAGGGGATGAGGTCCCCGTGGCGTTGTACAGAGCCGTGGCCGAGGTCATCGCCTTTGCCTACATGGTGAGCGGGAAGGCGCCCGTTCATGTTGCAGAGCGCTAACGTGATGTGCCTAACTCAAGAAGTTGTAAGTCAGGCCGCTAATATGTTAAGAAACAGTAAAGAGTTGTATAAATCAATACATTGCCCAAGTATGTCGGCATTTTGACGCAGGAGTTTGTTGAAAAAACAAACTACGTGCGGCCCCTGGAGGGGCCGCCATTGTTCAAGCACGGTGTAGGTGCTTGAACAATGAAGCAAAGCAAAAACCACGTTTTTGCTTTTTGCCGGGCAGGACGCCCCAATGTCGCGGGCGCAGGGATGCGCAAGAGCGACCGTGCTCTGAGAAGTCCAGGATGGACTTATTCAGAGCCTCTATAGGAGCAGAAAGGTAAGGCGGCATGGCTATCCGATATTCAGCAACGAGATGTAACGGAGGGACGTGTGTCGGCTAACGAGATGGGCCAGAAGCGGCTTGCAGACGTGTACCAGCGGCGCATCCTGATCATAGATCATGAGCCCGAACATCGCGCGCACCTGACCCGCATGCTTGAAGACGGCGGCTTTCAAAATATTCTCACCGCGCCCAGCGGGCATCAGGCGCTGTCCGTGCTGCAGCTCAGCCTGCAAGAGGGGCGGAGCGATATCCAGGCCGTGCTGTTGCACATCCAGTTGCCGGACATGGACGCCTACAGTCTGTGCCGCCGTCTGCACGAGCATGTAGACCTGGGCACGATCCCGATCCTGCTGGTGAGTCCGCCGGCCGCCGATCAGACCGACATTATCCATACTGGCTACACCGTCGGCGCTACCGACATCCTGTTTGACCCCATCCCGCCCACCGAACTATTGCCGCGCCTCACCACCTCGCTGTTTCTCAAGATGGAGCGCGATCTGCGCAAGCTCCGCGAAAAGGAACTGCAAAGCGAACTGGTCAATTACAAGGCCAGCGAAGCGCGCCTGGAATATCTGGTCGCTCATGATGATCTCACCGGTCTTTACAATCGCAGACGTCTGGAACAACTGCTGGAACTTTCCGTCATCTCCGCGCACCACCAGCAGCACACCGGCGCCCTGTGTTATCTGGATCTCGATCAATTCAAGGTCATCAACGACAGCGAGGGCCATAATGTCGGCGACACCCTGCTGGTGCACGTGGCGGCGATCTTAAGAGACCTGTTAGGCAAACCGGCCACCATCGCACACATCAGCTCCGATGAATTTGCCGTGCTGTTGGATAACACCACCGAGCACGTCGCCATTGAAACCGCCGAGACCATACGTCAGACCCTGGACGAGTTTAAATACAAAGTAGGCAAAAAGACCTACTACATCGGCGCCAGCATCGGCGTGGCGATGATCTACCCGCGCGACAAGGTCACCGCCAGCGAAATCCTGGCCCAGGCCGACCAAGCCTGCTACATGGCCAAGGTCAAGGGCCGCAACCGCGTACACAAATACAACGCCGGCGACAGCGTGATGCACGCGCTGCAAAGCGATGTCCTCTGGGGTCCGCAGATACGTCACGCCCTGACCCATGACCGCTTCCGCCTGGTCTTTCAGCCCGTGATGCAGCTCTCGGACGACAAGATCACACACTACGAGGTGCTGATCCGCATGCTGGGCGACGAAGACCAACTGATCGAGCCGGCCAATTTCATACCGGTCGCCGAACGCATGGGATTGATTCAGGAAGTGGATTTCTGGGTTATCGGCGCCGCGCTGGACTGGCTGCACAATCTGCCCGCGCACCTCTCGCATCTCGCCGTCAACATCAATCTCTCCAGCCAGGGCCTGGCCGACCCGGCCCTGCTGCCGTTGCTGCGTGACAAACTGCGCCTCACCGGGGTGGACCCGCAGCGCATCACCTTCGAGATCACCGAAACCGCAGCCATCGCCAACATCGGCCAAACCCGCAAGATGGTGGAGCAGATCCGCGCGCTGGGCTGCCAGTTCGCCCTCGACGACTTCGGCGCAGGGTTTAACTCCTACAATTACCTCAAGCACTTCCCCGTGGACTACCTCAAGATAGACGGCATCTTCATCGTTAACCTCGTCAACGACCCGGTGGATCAGGCGCTGGTGAAATCCATGATCGAGATCGCCCACACCCTCGGAAAAAAGACCGTCGCCGAAGTCGTAGAGACGGCCGAGGCATTGAAATTGCTAAAGGAATACGGCGTGGATTACGCCCAGGGACACTATCTCGGCAAGCCGCAGGCGGCGTTGGCGCGGTATTAGCCCTGCCTCAGCGTAGATCTATCTCTGCGCCTTGTAATAGTTAATCAAGCCGTTGGTGGATGAGTCGTGCGAAGTGACCTGCGCGGTTGCGTCCAGCTCGGGGAGAATCTTTTGCGCAAGTTGTTTGCCCAGTTCCACGCCCCATTGATCGTAGGAGTTGATATTCCAGATCACGCCCTGCACAAAGATCTTGTGCTCGTAGAGGGCAATCAGTGCGCCCAGACTCTGCGGCGTTATCTTTTTGAGCATAATGGAGTTGCTGGGCTTGTTGCCAGAGAAGACTTTATGCGGCAGCAGTTTTTCCAACGCCGCGCCGCTCATTCCGGCCTGCACCAACTCCGCGCGCGCTTCATGTTCCGTCTTGCCTTTCATCAGCGCTTCGGGCTGGGCGAAAAAGTTCGATAGCAGGATGCTGTGATGATCGCCGATGGGATTATGCGTTGCTACCGGCGCGATAAAGTCGGCGGGGACAAGCGGAGTGCCCTGGTGCAGTAATTGATAAAAAGCATGTTGCCCGTTGGTGCCGGGTTCGCCCCAGATCACCGGCCCCGTTGCATAGTCTACTCGTTCGCCGTCGCGGGTGACGCTCTTGCCGTTGCTCTCCATATCGCCTTGTTGAAAATAGGCGGGGAAGCGGTGCAGGTACTGGTCGTAAGGCAAAATGGCGTGGGTCTGTGCGCCGAAGAAGTTGCCATACCAAATACCGAGCAGCGCCAGAATGACCGGCATGTTTTTTTCAAACGGTGCGCTGCGAAAGTGCTCATCCATCTCGTGCGCGCCGGCGAGCAATGCTTCGAAGTTACCCATGCCGA
>CAYUAZ010000213.1:0-3581 GCA_964442865.1 uncultured Gammaproteobacteria bacterium | reverse complement strand
TTATCAATGTTGACGTTGCCGCCGGCACGTCTCAATTTAACCGGACACTAGTGAACCATTACCAAGGAGCAGGTGGCAGGTGCGCTGGCGGATTTTGTGCGCTCGCTCACGGCCGGCGATGCGCCCTTCGACCGCTATTACTATGCTAACGACAAGGGCGCGCTGTCTGCGGCGGCGTTGCGCGGTATGGAGGTGTTCAGGGGCGCGGGGCAGTGCGCCGCCTGTCACCTGATTGGAGAGCACAACGCATTGTTCACCGATCAGCAGTTCCACAGTGTCGGTGTCGGGCTGGAGCACATCCGGCCACAACTCGCGACGCTCACCACACGGGTGGCCAACGCCAAGCCGGAGCAAATCAGCCTGTTGATCGCCACCGATCCCGCGGTAGCGGCGCTCGGCAGGTTTCTGGTGACTAAGGCGCCCGTGGATATCGGCCGCTTCAAGACACCGAGCCTGCGTAATGTTGCACTGACTGCGCCCTACATGCACGACGGCTCGATTCCGACACTGGAAGAAACCGTGGAGCGCGAAGTGTACTACCGCGGCTTGAGCAGCGGCCGGCCGCTGATTCTCACCTCTACGGAAAGGGCGGACCTGGTGGAATTTCTCAAGGCCTTGACCAGCAGGGGGCTGCCGGGGAGTCCGTAGTTAGGCGCTTTTTAGTCCCGATGATATACTTAAATGTTATGAAAAAGCTGCGCATATATGTAGATACCTCGGTTATTGGAGGGTGTTTCGATCCGGAATTCAAAATCTGGTCTAATGCACTCATGGAGGATTTCCGGGAAAAACGCTATGTACCTGTACTATCCGACACTACAGCCGCAGAAATAGTGCCCGCACCTAAGGCCGTTCAGACTTTACATCAAGAATTGCTTGAAATTTCCACCGAAATTGTAGAGGTGACAGAAGAAGCCCTCTCCTTAGTTGAGCAGTACACAGCCCATAGTGTGCTGGGGTCCCGTTTTTTTAATGACATGTTGCATATTGCCTTGGCAACTATTGCGGAAGTTGATGTATTGGTGAGTTGGAATTTTAAACATATTGTACGGCTAGACAAGATCCGACTGTTTAATGCCGTTAATCTGGAGCAAGGATATAAGCCATTGGTGATTTACTCACCTCGTGAGGTAATCAGTTATGCCCAAGAAGAGTGAATTTAAAACGGTTGAATTTTTCCGAAAAGTACGAGACAAGCAAGCCACTATGTTGGCAGATAAGAATCCCAAGGAAATACTCGATTATTTTTCAGCATTTCATAAAACCAGAGTACCCCTAACAAAACGCTCAGACCGACTCGCTGGGCCAGCGGCTTAACTTGGTTCCGATGCCTCCCATCCGCCTCTCCAGGAAAGAGGAGGTTGATATTTATGAAGGCTAGAGACTTTGACAAACACTTTGATGCCGGCAAGGACATTTCAAAATTCCTCGACTTGTCAAAGGCAAGCAGACCTGAGCAAGAACAGAAAAGGGTCAATGTGGATTTCCCTTTATGGATGATTCATTTATTGGATAGAGAGGCGAAACGCTTGGGTGTGCCTCGACAATCCATCATCAAAGTCTGGGTGGCGGAGCGTCTTGAAAAGACATCTTGAAACCGGCTGGTTTTAGTCACCCCCACCCCCGCCCTCCCCCATCCAGGGGGGGATTCTGTCGAAGAGTAATGTTACAGCAGTGGCGTTAAAACACTCCCTGTCTCGGCGGTTTTATGAAATAATAGCAGGCTTATTTCGAATAACCTGAATGTGACGCGCCATGATACTTATCCTAAAACATGACACCGACAAATCCAGCCCCGAGTACCGCCGCTTGCTGGAGCATCTGAACAATCTCAAGAATATCCAGATTCGCATTCACGAAGAAGTTGGCGCGCAGCGCACGCTGACCGAGATCTACCTGATCGGCGACACCCTGGCGCTTGATCTGGACGACATGAACACCCTGCCGTGCGTCGAGCGCGCGGTGCGCGTCACCGAGGAATACCGGATTCTGGGCCGTCATCACGACGACCAGCGCAACACCCGGTTTGACTACAACGGCGTCACCTTCAGCCAGGACAACCTCAACATCTTCGCGGGGCTGTGCGCGGTGGATACGCCCGAGCACGTCGAGATGATGATGCAGGCGCTGCGCGACAACGGCCAGGTCTGCACCCGCATGGGCGCCTACAAACCGCGTACCAACCCCTACTCCTTCCAGGGGCACGGCAAGAACTGTTTGCCTTACGTGTTCGAACTCGCCGGGAAATACGGCATCAAGGTGATCGCCATGGAGATCACCCATGAATCGCATCTTGATGAGATCAGCGCGGCGCTGCGCCAGACCGGAAATCCCACCGGCGTGATGATGCAGATCGGCACGCGCAACACCCAGAACTTCGAGTTATTGAAAATCGTCGGACGCCAGAAAGAATTTCCGGTGCTGCTCAAACGCGGCTTCGGCATCACCCTGGACGAGTCGCTCAACGCCGCAGAGTATCTGGCGAGCGAGGGCAACCGCAATGTGGTGTTCGGGCTGCGCGGCATGAAGACCAACGCCGGCGATCCGCACCGCAATTTTGTGGATTTCAGCCACGTGCCGGTTATCAAGCGGCTCACCCGCATGCCGGTGTGCGTGGACCCGTCGCACTCGGTGGGCTCGCGCGATCGCGCACCCGACGGCATCCTCGATGTCATGCACGTCACCGCGCAAGGCGTGCTGGCCGGCGCCAACATGATACTGGTGGATTTCCACCCGGTGCCGCACAAGGCGCTGGTGGACGGGCCGCAGGCCCTGCTGGTGGAAGAACTGCCCTACTTTATTGAAGACGTGAGGATCGCGCGTGAGGCTTACGAAAAGCGTGTCGCCCTCACGCAGAATTTTATCGCAAGCGGTAAAGGTTCACGCGCCGCCACGCAGAAACCATAGTGTGGCCGGTGCGCACGGCGCACACCCTTCGTCCCTACGGGCTCGCGCGCAGCGCAGTCAGCGCGCCACCCTTACCGAGCGCATAGAGGATGTCGCCCTCGGTAACTGGCGCGGCGAGCAAACCGGCGTCATCCACCCTGACGCGCGCCGCAAACGCGCCGTCGGTGCGGTTCAACCAGTGCAGGTAGCCCTCGAAATCGCCCACCACGATGTAATCCCCGTACACCGCCGGGGCGGTGACCGCGCGGTCGTGCAGCTTGTCCTGTTTCCACAAGATGCCGCCGTCGCGGCGGTCCAGCGCCAGCACCTGGCTTTGATTGTCGGTCACGTAGACCGCTCGCTCATCCACGGCGAGACCGGCCTGGGAATGAATTTCGCGCACCCATACCAGGCGGCCTGAGCTGGTGTCCACGGCGGCGAGCCGTCCCTGAAAGCTCGCTGCATAGAGAATTCCATTCTGTATTTGCAACTCGCCGCTGATGTCCACCAGCCGTTCGAGTTCGCTGCGGCCACGGGGTTCGGCGACGGTCACTTCCCATAACAGCTTGCCGTCGGTGAGGCTGAGGGCCGCTAGCTTGCCGTTGGCGAGGCCCGCGATGACTTTGCCTTCATGTAACAGCGGCGAACTGGTGCCGCGCAAGGTCAATGACGGCGTAGAGTTTTGGTATACCCAG
>CAYUAZ010000212.1:0-3660 GCA_964442865.1 uncultured Gammaproteobacteria bacterium | reverse complement strand
TGTTCGCCAACGGCGCCACCCTGGCCGGTCATGTGAGCGTCGGCGATTACGCCATCCTGGGCGGGTTTACCCTGGTGCATCAGTTTTGCGCCCTCGGCGCACACTGCTTTTGCGGGATGGGCAGTGCGATCTCCAAGGATGTCCCGCCTTATATCATGGTCGCCGGCGGTCATGCGGCTGCGCCGCATGGGATTAATAGCGAAGGGCTGAAACGGCGCGGCTTCAGCCCTGAGACCTTGCGTGCGCTGCGCGAGGCCTACAAGATCGTGTATCGGTCCGGCCTGACCGTTGAACACGCCTTGATTCAACTCAGGCCGCTGGCGCAGGTCCACGCCGAGGTGCAGGAGTTGATCCGGTTTCTGGAAACCTCGACACGCGGGATCATTAGATGAAGACAGTAGCGAGTAACGAGTGGCTAGTGGCGAGGGAAAAATCCTTATGATCATTATGCCCGAAACATTTTGTTGCTTATTGCTCGCTACTAGCCACTCGCCACTCGTTACTGGTTTTGTGTAATGCGCCTCGGCATTGTAGCCGGCGAGGCCTCGGGTGACCTGCTGGGCGCAGGGCTGATTCAAGCCCTGCGTGCAAGGGTTCCGGATCTTGTGGTGGAGGGCATTGCAGGCCCGCGCATGGTAGAGCAAGGCTGTGTGGCTTTATTCCCCACCGAAAAACTCTCGGTGATGGGGCTGGTGGAGGTGTTGGGTCATTACCGCGAGTTGCGCGCCATTCGTGCGAATCTTGCACGCCACTTCATCACGCACCCACCCGATGTATTCATAGGCATTGATGCACCGGATTTCAATCTCGGCCTGGAACGCAAACTCAAACAGGTCGGCATCCCCACCGTGCATTACGTGAGCCCCTCGGTCTGGGCCTGGCGGCGCTATCGAGTCAGAAAGATAGCCCGCTCCGTAGACCTCATGCTCACGCTATTTCCATTTGAGGCGGCGTTTTACGCAGCACAGCCCAAGCATCAGGTACCGGTCAAGTTTGTGGGCCACCCGTTGGCCGATACCATAGCGTTGGACGAGCAGACGCCCGCGCAACGTGGCGAGTTACGAAAACAATTGGGTATTCCCGCTGAAGCAGAGGTGATCGCCTTATTACCGGGCAGCCGCGTCAGCGAACTGAAGTATCTAGCGCGGAGTTTTATAGAGGCCGCGAACTGGTGCCGAGAGCGGCGGCCGGGGCTTTATTTCGTCGCGCCGCAGGCCACACCGGCAACTCGTCGCCTTTTTGCAGAGGCCGTGTCGGCCTATGCGCCGGATCTGTCCGTGACGCTGCTGGACGGCCGGACGCACGACGCCTTGCGTGTGGCCGATATCGCGCTGATCGCCTCGGGCACGGCCACCCTGGAGGCGCTGCTGTTAAAACGCCCGATGGTGGTGGCCTACCGGCTGGCCCGATTGACCGCCTGGCTGGTGAGGCCCTTGCTGAGCGTCCGCTGGTTTTCATTACCCAATCTGCTTGCCGGGCGGGAATTGGTGCAGGAGTTCAGTCAAGACCAGGTCACGGCCCAGAATCTCGGCAGGGCCTTATTGGATCTGTTAGAAAATCCGCAGCAGACCGCACATTTACGCGAAACCTTCACCGGCATCCATCGTTCTTTGCGTAAAAACGCGAGCGAGCGAGCGGCGGAGGCCGTGCTCGAATTGACGGAGAAGCGATGAACGAGCCGCAGTTTGGGCTTCTCTCAGGAGCCGAAGATTTGATTGCCGGCGTGGACGAGGTGGGCCGCGGGCCCTGGGCCGGGCCGGTGATGGCCGCCGCAGTGATTCTCGATCCACAGCACAGCATCGCAGGGCTTGCCGATTCCAAGAAACTGACTCCAGTACGCCGCGAGCAGTTGGATGTTCTGATACGCGCTCGCGCCTTAAGTTGGTCGCTGGGGTTCGCCACGGTGGAGGAGATAGACAGGCTCAATATCCTGCAGGCAAGCCTGCTCGCCATGCAGCGCGCAGTCGCCGATCTGGGGCTGCGGCCACAGCGGGTACTGGTGGACGGCAACCATTGTCCGGCCCTCGCTATGACCACGGTGGCCGTGATCGGCGGTGACGGCACCATCGCCGCCATCAGCGCCGCCTCGATCATCGCCAAGGTCGCCCGCGACCGCTACATGCTGGACATGGACGCCGTCTATCCCGGCTATGGCTTTGCCCGGCACAAGGGCTACGGTACACCGGAACACCTGGCGGCCTTGCAGAGTTTGGGCGTTACCCCCATGCACCGTCGTAGCTTCTCACCTGTGCGTGAGAACTTGAAATCTGCCTCTTCAAATTAACCCTGTTTTGAGATGAAATAGTCTGATGCAAGCCGTTTTTGTACATCTGCACCTGCATACCGAATATTCGCTGGTAGACGGCATCGTGCGCATCGAGCCGCTGATCGAGGCGGCGGCAGAGGCGGGCATGCCGGCCGTGGCCGTGACCGATCAATGCAACCTGTTTGCGATGGTGAAATTTTACCGTGCGGCGCAGGCGCGCGGCATCAAGCCCATCATCGGTGTGGAGTTGTGGGTGCAGGGTGATACGGCTGCCGACTCGCGCGGAGCAAGTCCGTTACACCGTCTGGTGCTGCTTTGCCAGAACGATGCCGGTTACCGCAATCTGACCCGCCTGGTGTCGCGCAGCTACACCGAGGGCCAGCAGCGCGGCATCCCCATCGTCCACAAAGACTGGATCACGGGCAGCAGCGAGGGTCTGATCGCCTTGTCGGGTGGCCTGATGGGTGACATCGGGCAGGCCTTGCTCAGCCGCCAACAGGCGCCCGCCGAGTCGCTGCTCGCGGCGTGGCAGGCGCTATTCCCAAATCGGTTTTACCTCGAACTGCAACGCACCGGCCGCGCCGGCGAAGAAGACTATATTCACGCCGCCGTCGACTTGGCCCTGGCGACAGGCACTCCGGTCGTCGCCACCAACGACGTGCGCTTCCTGAAAGCGGACGAGCATGAGGCGCACGAGGTGCGCGTGTGCATCCACGAAGGTCGTCTGCTCGCCGACCCGCGCCGCCCGCGTCAGTACAGCGCGCAGCAATATCTGCGCAGCCCGGCCGAGATGGCCGAACTGTTCGCGGACATCCCAGAGGCCATCGAGAATAGCGTGCGCATTGCCGAACGCTGCAATCTCGAATTGCGCCTGGGGCAGAATTATCTTCCCGATTTTCCATTGCCTGCAGGAGTGGATTTAGCGGAGCACCTGCGTCAGCAGGCCAAGCTTGGCCTGGAGGGCAGGTTGAGCACTCACCCACCCGAGGCAGGCGACGCCGCAGCGTATTACCAGCGGCTCGCCACCGAGCTTGACGTGATTGTGAGCATGGGCTTTGCGGGCTATTTTCTGATCGTGGCGGACTTCGTGAAGTGGTCCAAACAGCAGGACATTCCGGTCGGGCCGGGTCGCGGCTCGGGGGCGGGTTCACTGGTTGCTTACGCCCTGGGCATCACCGGCGTGGACCCGTTGCGTTACGGCCTGCTGTTCGAGCGCTTCCTCAACCCCGAGCGCGTGTCGTTGCCTGATTTCGATATTGACTTCTGCATGGAGCGGCGCGATGAGGTGATAGCCTACGTCGCGGAGCGCTATGGCCGCGATCGCGTCTCGCAGATCATCACCTACGGCAGCATGGCGGCCAAGGCGGTGGTGCGCGACGTGGGCCGGGTATTGG
>CAYUAZ010000211.1:0-3679 GCA_964442865.1 uncultured Gammaproteobacteria bacterium | reverse complement strand
CCGACACGAGGGCAGTGGGGATGTTGGTGGCGGTGTCTATCACCGTGACGTTGTTAGAGCTAGCGTTGGTAATATACGCAAACGGTGCGGCCTGCGCAGCGGATGTACTCAGCAAGAGCAGACCCAAGAGAGCGGTCGTCAACGTGCCGAGTGCAGAGCGTAATCGTAGTAATTGAGTCGTCATTATTATCCCCTCTAAAGTGAGTTCAACTTCATAAGCGCCCATTTCAAAATGTCATTCTTCGTCCCGCACCTGTCTTAGCGTGGTAGTACCGTAGGCTGGGTTGAGGAACGAAACCCAGCAATCTGCACGTCGTACCGGAAAAGCTGGGTTTATCAACCCAGCCTACAGTACTAAATTCTTTTAAATCAGTTGGTTGTGCTATGGGCATCCGTTAAGAATCCCGGCTAATGGAAAATCTCGGATAGTTATATACCAATAGAATACTTAAAAGATACCATACAAAACCGATGCGCTACAAACTTTTTTCAGGCTGTGCAAACAAGTCAAATTAGGCGTACGGTTGCATTCGTGAAAACCGAATAACGGCAATATGAGTTCTGTTTAGGGGCGATTGCGTATAGTTTTACGTCACTAAGCGTGCGCATGATGGAAGATTGGGGGATGACGCGATGGAGTTCTTTGTTATCGGCAGTTATATGAACGCCAACTTTATGGGCGTGCCTCGCCTGCCGGTCGAGGGGGAGTCGCTGGCGGCGACTTCTGTGTGGACGGAACACGGTGGCAAGGGACTCAATTTAGGCGTGGGTTTGCACCGGCTGGGGGCTGCGGTGGACATGCTGCTGGCAGTCGGCAACGACGCGGCCGGCGATGCGGTGCACGATCGCCTGCAAAGGGAGGGTATGCGCACGCACGGGGTGGTGCGTCTGGGCGAGCGGTCAGGCTATGGCGTGGGCTTTGTCGGTCCGCAGAGTGAGAATTTCCTCGCCGCGTTCTCGGGTGCAAACGCTTTGCTCACGCCTGCACACGTTGAAGAGGCAATGGCGCCCCTGCCGCATTTAGATTGGGTGTGCGCCCAATTCGAGGCCCCCGATGAGCCCATCATGAAAGCGTTTGAGTTGGCCAGATTACGGGGCTTGCGCACCTATCTCAATCCTTCGCCTTGGCGCATGCCTGCGCAAACCCTGCTGGCGTCTATTGATGTGCTGGTGGTCAATGCTACCGAGGCGGCGTGCCTGTTTGACACGCCCAGTGCCGAAACCTGGGGTGCAGACAGGTGGACGGCCGATTTGCCCGCCTTGGCCGAGAGATTGGGTTGGCGCGGTGAATTGCTGGTGGTCACACTCGGGGCGATGGGCGCCTTGGCGTTGAGTGAGTCAGTGAACGTTACTTACCAGTCGGCCTGGGCGATTGACCAGGTGGACGCCACCGGCACGGGCGATGCATTTGGCTGCGGGCTGCTTTGGGCGCTGTCGCAAAACCTTCCCTTGCCACACACCTTACAGATCGCCAATGCGTGCGGCGCCATGGTTGCGGCGACAGCGGGGGTGTTGGATGCGTTACCTGATCGGCAGCAGCTTGATGCGTTCTTGAGCCCATGTAAACAATGTGCTAGGTTGTTGGCGCGATGCTGAGGTTGATATTATAAACGTACGCATCACCCCGGAAAGTACCTTCGACATATTCGATGATCTGCCCGGTGGCGCTGTAGGTTTTGCGTTTGAACAACAAACACGGAGCGGGTTCAGCAAAGCCAAATACATGAGCCTCCTCTTCAGTACTCATCACGGCTTCTATGGTTTGCTCCGCCCGCACCAGGCGGATGCCGCACGCGGCTTGCAGGAACTGATAAATCGAGCCGGAAGTATCCCACTCAACCAGCTCGGGTGCAGCCGTCAAGTCGTACCACGCCACTTCGCGTGACAAAGGCACATCGTCCCCCAGGCGCAAGCGCACCAGGCGCAGAAAGCGGGCGGTAGAGGGTCGCCTGAATACAGACGCAATAGTTCGATCACTCACAATAGACTGTTCAAGCAGGCGTGTGCCCGGGGTCAACCCGAGTTCACGCATTTCCTCGGAAAAGCCTTTGAGCCTGCCCAGTTGTGGGCTAAGCCGGGGTACGGCAGTGATAACAGACCCGGCGCGTCCCCTGCTGACAAGATAATTTTTCGTACGCAGCTCATCGTAGCATCGCTTGACGGTGGTGCGGCTAAGATCGAGCTTTTCAGCCAGCAGCCGTTCCGAGGGCAAGCTGCTGTGTTCGCCAATGTCGCCGGATTCAATCAACCCCAAAATCCGGCGCATGAGTTGCTGATAAACCGGCTCGGAGAGATTTCTATCCGGCCTGAGCTTATCAATCAGGTCGAGGGGGGGGTGGCTTTTCAGGCTGGTGGGCGAATCCGAATCGGGCTTGCTCATCCTGCGCGCTTGCCAAACGCTATCTTCATTACTGTAATCGCGGCCGTCAAAACCACCATAACTGCATTGGCGACCATCAACGGCATGTCACCTTTGAGAACTCCATACACCAACCAAAGGAACAAGCCTATCGTCAGGATGAGGTAGGTTGGCAAAGATACCCCGCTAACATCTTTACTCTTCCAGGTTTTCCATACCTGGGGAGCAAACGATGAGGTCGTAAAAGCGGTCGCTACCAAACCCAATATATCTAGACTGTTCATGTCATGTTTTCTCTGGCCGAAGTAGATTAGCCCTCTCCACGAAGCGGAGAGGGCCGGGGAAAGGCGTCTCAAACCAACACCAGATTATCCCGGTGGATCAACTCCGGCTCATCCACATAGCCTAGCAGTTCCTCAATCTTATCGCTAGTCTGGCGCATGATTTTGCGCGACTCCTCAGCGTTGTAGTTGACCAGACCACGGGCGATCTCTTTACCGTCGCCGCTCATGCACGCCACCACTTCGCCGCGCACAAAGTCGCCCTCCACCGCCGTCACGCCTACGGATAGCAAACTCTTGCCTGCCTCGCGCAACATTTTGACGGCGCCGGCGTCGAGGGTCAAACGTCCGCGCACCTGCAACTGGGCTGACAGCCACTGCTTGCGCGCCGCCATCGGCTCTTGACCGGGTAACAGCAGGGTGCCGAGCTGTTCGGCTTGCGCGATGCGCAGCAGCACTTCCGGCTCGCGCCCGGATGCGATCAGGGTCGCGCAGCCGGAGCGTGCGGCGCGGGCTGCGGCCTGGATTTTGGTGAGCATGCCGCCGCGGCCCAGCGCACCGGGGGCGCCGCCCGCCATGATTTCCAATCGAGGATCGCCGGCATTCGCCTCGTGTATAAACTCGGCATCGGCGTTGTGGCGCGGATCGCTCTCGTACATGCCCGCCTGATCGGTGAGGATGACCAGCAGTTCGGCCTCCACCAGATTGGCGACCAGGGCCGCCAGGTTGTCGTTGTCGCCCAGGCGGATTTCGTCGGTGGCGACCGTGTCGTTTTCGTTGATGACCGGAATGACGCCGAGCTTAATCAGGGTATGCAGCGTGCTGCGCGCATTGAGATAGCGATTGCGATTGGACAAGTCCTCGTGGGTCAGCAGGATTTGCGCGGTGTGGATGGCGTGGATCTGAAAGCGTGACTCGTAGGCCTGAACCAGGCCCATCTGTCCGACCGCCGCAGCGGCTTGAAGGTCATGCAGCGCGACCGGGCGTTTGGTCCAGCCGAGACGTTTCATGCCCTCGGCCACCGCGCCGGAGGAGACCA
>CAYUAZ010000210.1:0-3752 GCA_964442865.1 uncultured Gammaproteobacteria bacterium | reverse complement strand
CTCAGCTTATCTGGTACGCCTGGAAGAGGTGCTGGGGAGGGATTTCGAGGCCTTGCATACCCTGATCGGTGACGAGCAATTTCACGAGCTTTGCTTGCGGTACATAGACGCTCATCCTTCCTCACATTATTCGTTGCGCTATTTCGGCCGCCACATGAGCGATTTTCTGCGCGCCGTTTCCCCCTACGCGGCGCAAGGCGTGTTGGCGGATCTGGCTGGTTTTGAGTGGAGCTTGATTGACGCCTTCGACGCGCCGGACGGCCACGTCGTCACGGTGGAAGACATGGGGACACTTCCGCCGGAGGCATGGCCTCACTTGCGCTTTGAATTTCACGCCTCCGTGCAGCACCTGGAACTTACCTGGAATGCGCCGCAAATATGGGCCGCGCTCAAAGATCAGCAGACCCCGCCCGCGCCGGAGAAATTGGAATCACCGAGGTGGCTGGTGTGGCGGCAGGATTACCAGAGTTATTATCGTCCGCTGAGCGACTCGGAGGCCTCGGCCCTGGACTGTGCGCGCGCCGGTAAAAATTTTTCCGAGCTGTGCGAAGACTTGTGCCTGCAGATGGCGGAAGAGGAGACCGCTGCGGTTGCCGCAGGCTTTTTGCACCGCTGGGTCAGCGATGGGCTGGTGCGGGAGGTTTCGAGTTACCACTCCACTCCATGACCCGTTTCGACGGATAGGCCGAATGAATTCGGCCCTACTGCGGATGCTGCTTTAACCACTCATCGGCCTTTTTTAAGGCGGTCTCGACATCCTCGGAGGGCATCTTCAAGGCGAGGTCAACTACAAACCGTTCGGCCGAGGGCTCCCCGCGCACCTGTGCGATCTTGAACCACATATAGGCGGTGGTCAGATCTGCCGGAACTCCTCCCCCGTTTTGATACATGGTAGCGACAAAATATTGAGCGCGGGCGAAACCCTGCTCGGCGGCCTTACGGTACCATTTCAGCGCCTCGGCATCACTTTGGGTAACGCCGCCCCCGCCTTGGTACATGATGCCGAGGCTCCACTGCGCCTCCGCGTGACCTTGGTCGGCGGCCTTGCGAAACCATTTCACCGCCGCCGGATAATCCAGTGGCACGCCTTCCCCCATCTTGTAATGCGTACCTAAACGAAACTGCGCCTCCGCAAAGCCTTGCTTCGAGGCCTTGGTGTACCATTTAGCGGCCTGCGTATAATCCTTCTCTCCGCCCAAGCCCGCCGCGTAATCCACGCCTAATTGATATTGGGCAACGACATCGCCATGCTCGGCGGCCTTGCGGAACCATTTGTGGGCTTCCCTGTAATCTTGTTTGGCGCCTTTTCCGTAAAAGTAGGCCATACCGAGCAAAAGTTCCGCCTTTTTATCGCCGGCTTCGGCCTTTTTAAGCAGCTTGGGAATTTTGTCTTCTGTCAGGGTTTCAACGCTCTGGCTGATTTCTTTAATGTATTCTTGATGCCTGCCGGCGTGCGCTGCTGCCGGGAACATCAGCATTACGATGAGGATAAAATGTATTAACGAGGCCACAACAAATCTCAAAGCGTGCTTATGGCTTTATGACTTCTGAGCCGCCCATGTAGGCGTGCAGCGCCTTGGGGATATGTATGTATCCCTGTTTGTCTTGACAGTTTTCCATGATTGCCACCAGGGTGCGGCCGACGGCGAGACCGGAGCCGTTGAGGGTGTGCACGAGTTCGGGTTTATTCGTTTCTGGATTACGCCAGCGGGCCTGCATACGGCGCGCCTGAAAATCCACAAAATTGCTGCACGAAGAAATTTCACGGTAACGGTTTTGGCTGGGCAGCCAGACTTCGAGGTCATACGTCTTTGCTGCGGCGAAGCCTATATCGCCGGTGCATAACGCGACGACCCGATAAGGGAGTTCAAGTTTTTTCAGAATGGTCTCGGCGTGTGAGGTCAATGCCTCCAATGCCTCATAGGAGTCTTGCGGGCAGACGATTTGCACCAGTTCCACCTTTTCGAATTGATGCTGACGGATCATGCCGCGTGTGTCCTTACCGTAGGAACCGGCCTCGCTGCGGAAGCACGGCGTATGCGCGACGTATTTGCGCGGCAGGGTATCGGCGTGCAGAATCAGATCGCGCACTAAGTTGGTGACAGGCACCTCGGCGGTGGGAATCAGATAATAATTCTGCTCGCCTTTGAGGGCAAACAAATCCTGTTCGAATTTCGGCAACTGTCCGGTACCGCGCAGGCTGTCGGCGTTCACCAGATAAGGCACATACGCTTCGGTGTAGCCGTGCTCTTGGGTATGCACATCGAGCATGAATTGAGTCAAGGCGCGTTGCAGACGCGCAAGCGGCCCGCTCAATACGACAAAGCGCGCGCCGCTGATTTTGGCGGCGACGTCAAAGTCCATTTGTCCCAGCGCCGCGCCGAGGTCAACGTGATCCTCGGGTTCAAAGTCGAATTTTGGAGGCTCTCCCCAACGTCGCATCTCAACGTTGTCGTGCTCACTCTTGCCTGCGGGGACGCTTTCATGCGGCAGGTTGGGAACACCCAACGTGATTTCGTTGAGCCGTTCCTGAATAGCGCCTAGCTTTTCCTCTGCGACTTTGAGTTGATCCCCCAAGTGTGCGACTTCGGCCATCAGCGGAGCCACATCTTCACCGGAGGCCTTGGCCTTGCCGATGGCCTTGGATCTGGCGTTGCGTTCGGCTTGCAGCTTTTCTGTAGTAACCTGAATCTGCTTGCGTTCCGTTTCGAGTTCGCCCAGACGTTCCACATCCAGTACGAACCCGCGCGCGGCGAGACGTTGAGCCGTTTCGTGAAGCTGGGTTCTGAGCAGATGGGGATCAAGCATGAGGTTGGCTGTCACTCCCGGCTTCTCTCTCGCGGAACTCCTTTTCATTGCGCTCCGTGAGGGTATCGCCCTCCAGCATCAGCGTCGTCCAGCCGAGAATCCGGCACGGCATCAGATCCTCATGAAAGGCGTCCACAAACATTTGCGCGCGGCAGGGCTCCTCGAAAAACTCGACCATCAGCCCGTGTTCCTTGTTCGATGGCAGGCGTTTGCCCATTGCATCAAAGGCGGGGCGTGTCTCCATGATGTGGATGTCCCCGCCCGGCCCGAAATCTTCAATGGCCTGTAGAACCTTTTCCAGGTGCGACTCGTCATTGGGAATGTAGACGCGCACCATCGCTACTTCAAGGCTTTTCATAGCTGTTCCTCCGGCAGTGAATTACCAACTGATTATAGATGAAGATCGGTGCCTGTTGTTGCGTTGATGCGGGATAGGGCTCGATCAGATGTGCCTTGTGGCGGTCATGCCGAGCCAGGTGGCGCCCAGGCACGCCGCTACGCTGAGCAGAATGTTCAGCGCGGCCTTGAGGTGGGCGCCTTCTTCAATCAGGGTAATCGTCTCCATAGAGAATGCGGAGAAGGTAGTGAAACCGCCTAATAAGCCGATCAACAATCCGGCGCGCCATAGCGGCCCAAGGTTTAAGCGCTCGGTGAGCAACACAAACAGTATACCCATCAACAGGCAACCGAGCACGTTGACGGCCAGGGTGCCATAAGGAAACTGACGGCCTACCAGCGCATGCACCCCGCTGGACATCCAGAAGCGCAGCAGGGAGCCGGCGGCGCCGCCGGCGGCGATAGCGATGATTTGTGTCATGTTTTGTCCTTACTCATTGGTTTTATGCATAACGACATAAATAGTGCCACATAGTCGCTCCTTCCCCCTTGACGCATTTCACTCACCCCCACCCTCGCCCTCCCCCCTCAAGGGGTAGAGCGGAGCG
>CAYUAZ010000209.1:0-3837 GCA_964442865.1 uncultured Gammaproteobacteria bacterium | reverse complement strand
TCGGCATTCACGGCACCATCGCCCCGACCAGCGTTTATCAGTTTCGCAGCCACGGTTGTATTCGTCTCCATCCCGATGATATTGCAGCGTTATTTCCACTTATTCCCGACGAACAGGAGGGTGAAATTGTCTATATCCCGGTTCTATTAGCACGGCTGGACGACGGTCGCATCTTCCTCGAAGTCCATCGGGATATTTACAAAAAAGGGGGTGATCCGTTAAAAAAGGTGCAAAATTGGGCCGCAGATGCCAAAATTGACGGCCAAATTGACTGGCAACGGGTGCAGCAGGTCGTGCAGCGCAAGGACGGTGTGACCCGCGAAGTCGGTTTGGCTAGTGGAATTAACCAGCAGGAGGTCGTTGAATGAATGACTGGTGTAAAGACACGTCACTGGTATCCGATCGCCTTACCCGCCGGCACTTCTTAAAGCTCGGCGCCTGCGTGGGCTTGGCCAGCCTGGCGCCTTTCAAGGCCTTCGCTAACACGCATACCGCAGCTCCCCCGGAACGCGCGTTGGGCTTCTACAATACCCACACCGGCGAGCAGCTCAAGGCGGTGTACTGCGCCAACGGCGAATATATCCCCGGCGCCCTGGCCGAAATCAACCACATCCTGCGCGATCACCGCAACGAACTGATCGGCAACATGGATCCGCAGCTTCTGGACCTGTTGCACTCCATCAGCGCCAGGCTGGACAGCCGGCAGCCCTTCCACGTCATTTCGAGTTTCCGTTCCAGTGAGACGAACGCCATGCTGGCCGAACGCAGCGGGGGTGTGGCGAAGCACAGCCTGCACATGCAGGGTACGGCGATAGACATTCGTGTGCCGGGGTGCGATCTCGCCGTGCTGCGTAAAGCGGCCGTCGCTTTACAAGGCGGCGGGGTGGGTTACTATCCGCGCTCCGATTTCGTGCACGTGGATGTGGGACGAGTGCGCTACTGGTAGCGTTGCGTACTTAACCGGCGTTGCGCCGGGGTTTTTTCAGCTGCTGTTCTTTCGACTGCGCCTGCGCCAGCATCTCGACGGCGTGCGAGCGCGTCTGCTCGGTGATCTTGACGCCGCCTAACATGCGGGCGATCTCATCGGCCCGCTCCTCCGCAGACAATTCCTTGAGACTGATTTGGGTGACGCCTTTGCCGGTCTGTTTGTTGACCTGCAAATGGTGATGGCCAAGGGCGGCGACCTGCGGCAAGTGCGTTACGCAGAGGACTTGCCGGGTTTGGCTCAGGGCCTGTAATTGTTGGCCGACGATCTCGGCGACTGCCCCGCCGATGCCTACGTCCACCTCGTCGAAGATCAGCGTGGGGATGCGGCCGTTCTGGGCGGTGATGACCTGGATGGCGAGGCTGATGCGCGACAGCTCACCCCCCGAGGCGACCTTGTTGAGCGGTTTCAGGGGCTGACCCGGATTCGCGCTCACCAGAAATTCCGCGCGCTCTTTTCCCGTCGCCGAGTACTGCTCTTCCGGCAACGATTCCAGCTTCACTTCAAAACATCCGTCCGCCATGTTGAGTTGCTGCATGGCCGCGGTGACCCGCTCACTCAGCGTGCGCGCCGCCTCGGCGCGGCCTAGCGTGAGCGCCTCGGCCTGCTCCAGATAGGCGCTGCGGTGCGCCGTGATGAGATCTTTTAATTCGCCCTGGCGCTGATCGCTGTTTTGCAGCGCGGTGAGTTCCTGGGCGAGGCGGGCAAGCAGATCGGGCAGCGCTTCAGGGGTGACGTGATGTTTGCGGGCAAGATCGTGAATGCTGCCGAGACGCTGCTCCACCGACCGCAGGCGCTGCGGATCGAGATCGAGCTTGTCGAGATAGCGACGTAGCTCGTCGGCGGCCTCTCGAATCTGAATCGCCGCGCCTTCGAGCAGTGGGCTGAGCGGATCGAGACGGTGATCCAGGCCCTGCATCGCGTTAAGGTCTTTCTGGACGCTGGTCAGCGTGCTGTACAGCGCACTATCGTCGGCCTCGTAGAGGCGGTCGAGGGCGTTTTGACAGGTGTCCATCAGGCGCCCGGCATGGGCGAGACGGCTGAGTTCTTCGTTGAGATCGGTCCACTCTGAAACACCCAATTGCAGGGCGCCGAGTTCCTGTACGTGATGGCGCAGCAACTCCCCGCGCGCGCGGTCTTGCGCGGTGCTGCGCTCCAGTTCGGCCAGTTCCTTGACCGCCGCTTTCCAGCGTTGATAAAGAGCCGCCACGGCATTGAGTAGCGCGGCGTGGCCGGCGTAGTCATCGAGCATCTGGCGCTGCATCTCGGTGCGCAGCAGCGATTGGTGTTCGTGTTGGCCGTGGATATCCACCAGCATTTCACCCAACTCCTGCACGGATTGCAGGGTGACGGGATTGTCGTTGATATACCCTCGGGAACGGCCTTCCCGGGTGATGGCGCGGCGCAGCAGACACTCGCCATCGGCCTCGATGTCGTGTTCCGCAAGCCAGTGTGTGACGGCGGGCAGCGCACCGATATCGAACACGGCGCGGATCTCGGCGCGTTCGCTGCCGCTGCGCACCACCGTGCTGTCGGCGCGGTCACCCAGCGCCAGGTTCAGCGCGTCTATGAGGATGGATTTCCCCGCGCCGGTCTCGCCGGTGAGCACGGTGAGGCCACTGCCGAAGTCCAACTCCAGGCGCTCGATCAGCGCAAAATCACGGATGGCGATGTGGGTGAGCATAAAAGACTTAAAGCGTATCCATAAGATGAAAAAGCTTCACCGCAGAGGACGCAGAGGTGAAACAAAATCTGCTTGATGGGATTCCTCTGCGTCCTCTGCGGTAAATTATTTATAGATTACAGTTGCCCGCCCCAGTGCAGCTTCGCCCGCAAAATCGCGTAGGGATCATGATTGGCGGGGTGTAGCAGGCGTATCGGCTGGTCCTTTTTCTGGATTTTGATGCGGTCGCCGGGTGCGAGATTGAGAGTGACCTGGCCGTCGCAGGTGACTTGCGCGTGCGAGCGGGCGCTGTCTTTCACCACGATCTCGATCTGGCTGCTGCCTTGCACCACGATGGGCCGGTTGCTCATGGTGTGGGGGCAGACCGGCACCAGCACGATGGCGTCCAGGGCGGGGTGCAGGATCGGCCCGCCGCTCGACAAGGCATAGGCCGTGGAGCCGGTGGGGGTGGCGATGATGATGCCGTCGGAACGATGGTTGTTGACGAACTGGCCGTTGATGTAGGTGTCGAGCTCGATCATGCGCGCCACGTTCCACTTGTGCACGACCACGTCGTTGAGGGCGTCGCTGCTGGTCACGCACTTGCCGTCGCGCAGAATTTCGGCGTGGAGCAGGATGCGCTCCTCCTGAATAAAATGGCCGTCCAGAATTTCGTCCAGCCTCACCAGCATCTCGCTCGCCGAAAGATCCACCAGAAAGCCGAGCCGGCCGAGGTTGATCCCCAGCAACGGGATAGAGTAGCCGACCAGCGCGCGCGCGGCGTTGAGCAGGGTACCGTCACCGCCCACCACGATGACCAGATCGCAGGAGTCGCCCATGATGTCCAGCGAGGCTGTGTCGAGACCGTGGTCCGGCACCCGATTTGCCGTGGCCTCTTCTAACCACACCTTAATACCCCGGTGCTGTCAGTAATTACTGAGCGTCTTGAGGATATCCCCCACGCTGGAATCACCGTACCGGCCTATCAGGCCCACGCAATGAAATGACTGTCCCATATTCTTACCCTTTCTTTTGCGTCCAAGTTAGCATATCACCCGTGACCCGGCCATAGCTTATAGTAAACCCGTTGCCGCCTTGTTCTTGACAGCACCTGGCTGGGTTGGTAATTTGATTTAGCACTCTTGCCCAGAGACTGCCGGCATCCGGCGTGACAAGAGCAAGGACCCCG
>CAYUAZ010000208.1:0-3864 GCA_964442865.1 uncultured Gammaproteobacteria bacterium | reverse complement strand
ACTACCGCCGCATGTTCGGCGCGCTGGGCGGCGCACGCACGGCGACCAGTGTAAGCTTCGTCTCGCAGGTTGCGCTGGAGCGAGGGATAGGGAAACCGCTGGATTTACACAAGCGCCTGATCGCGGTGCGCAACACGCGCACGCTGCGCAAGGCCGATCTCATTCATAATCACTATCAACCGCGCATGGAAGTGGACCCGCAAATCTATGAGGTGCGCGCCGACGGCCAGTTGCTCACTTGCGAGCCGGCATCGGTATTGCCGCTCGCCCAGCGCTATTTTTTGTTTTAGCTAAACATGGATTCAGAGGATCACAAACGGCCGACGGCCGAAGGCTTGCTGCAGGTCAGCGAAAGACTGACTACGGACGCTCACTGTACGGTCACACTGACCCTACCTTTTGAATTGCGCTGCAAAAGCCGCCAGCGTGTGCGCCTGGACGACGGCCGCGAGATCGCCCTTCAGTTGCCGCCCGGCAGCGTGCTGCAACACGACGATGTACTGCGCGCCGCAGACGGCCTGCTGATTAAGGTTCAGGCCGCCCCCGAGGCGGTCAGCACCGCATTCACTAACAGCCCGATGTTGCTGGCGCGTGCCGCCTATCACCTCGGCAACCGGCACGTAAAGCTGCAACTCGGCCACACCTGGCTGCGTTACCTGCACGACCATGTGCTGGACGAGATGGTGCGCGGAATGGGACTCAGCGTGTACGACGAGCGCGCCCCGTTTGAACCGGAGGGCGGCGCTTATCAGGAAGCTCATGCTCATCATGAACATGAACATGAACATGAACATTAACCCGCCAATCGTCCACACGGCCTTGCTGCGTCTGATGCAACTGGTCAGCCCCATGCTGCCGGTCGGCGCATATTCCTATTCACAAGGCTTAGAGTGGGCGGTGCACGGCGGCTGGGTGCAGGATGAATCGAGCGCTGCGGAATGGCTGCAAGGCTTGATGGCGCACAACCTGGAGCAACTGGATGTGCCGGTACTGGCGCGCCTGCATCAGGCCTGGCGGCGCCGCGATACAGAGGCTGTGGAACACTGGTGCGCCCTGCTGCACGCCAGCCGCGAGAGTGCAGAATTACAGCACGAAGACCGGCAACTGGGCTGGGCCCTGGCGCGCGTGCTCAATGAATTGGAAATAGAAGAGGCACAACACTGGCTGTCGCATCCGGCGGCGAGCTTCGCCAGCCTGTTTGCCTTGGCGGCCACCTCTTGGAACATTTCATTGGATGAAACCTGTCTGGGCTATCTCTGGGCGTGGAGCGAAAATCAGACGAGCGCCGCCATGAAGCTGGTCCCCCTGGGGCAAAGCGCGGGACAGCGGTTGCTGTCCCGCGCCATCGAGACTATCCCCGGCATAGTGCAACGAGGCTTGCAGGTCAGCGATGACGAGATCGGCGCCTTTACCCCGGGACTCGCTCTGGCGAGCGCCCGCCACGAGACTCAATACACGAGACTATTCCGCTCATGAGCGTTATCACTCAGGAGTCACAAAGTACGGCTACAATGCTTATGATGTGACTCCTGAGAAATACCCTATTTTATCTACCCCCACCCTGTCCCGCCCCCTAAAGCAGGGGGCGGGAACGTAGTGTCAAGTGTAGACTTACTTACTAACTTATGAATAACACCTGCATTGCAAAATCTCCATTACGAATCGGTGTCGGCGGGCCAGTCGGTTCCGGCAAGACCGCGCTGGTAAACGCCCTCTGCAAGCGCATGCGGGAGCGTTACCAGATCGCGGTGGTTACCAACGATATTTATACCTACGAAGACGCCCAGTTTCTGATTCGTAGCGGGGCGCTGGCCGAGGAGCGCATCATCGGCGTGGAGACCGGCGGTTGCCCGCACACCGCCATCCGCGAGGACGCCTCGATGAATCTTGCGGCGGTGGCGCAGCTGAGCCAACGCTTTCCCGATCTCGACTTGGTCATGGTGGAAAGCGGTGGCGATAATCTGGCGGCCACCTTCAGCCCAGAGCTGTCCGACCTCACCCTCTACGTGATTGATGTCGCGGCGGGCGACAAGATCCCGCGCAAGGGCGGGCCCGGTATCACCAAGTCCGATTTGCTGATTATCAATAAGATTGATCTCGCACCCTATGTGGGTGCATCACTCGATGTCATGGATCGGGATGCGCGCAAGATGCGCGGTGCGCGGCCCTTCGTATTTACCAATTTGAAGACCGGCCAGGGGCTTGCTGAGGTCGAGGCCTTTATCATCGAGCAGGGTTTACTGAATGAATAGTCTCTGTAGGGTGGGCACGCCGTTTGTGCCCACGTATTTCATTATTCACCAAACATCCCTTCCTCCAATTTTGTATCGGCAGTTCCCCAATCCATCGGGTAAGCGCCCTGTTTGAGATAGCGACAAAATAAGGACATTGAGTATAGTTACTGCTCGCGCGCCTTCAGCAGGTCCGCCTCCAGTTTTTGTAATTTGGCGCGGCTGCGCGCCAGCACCTCGGCCTGCACGTCGAATTCTTCGCGTGTCACTAGATTGAGTTTGGCGAACACACTATTCAGTCCGGCGCGTACATTCTTTTCTATATCTCCCTGGAGGTGGCGCACATCCTGCGGAATGGCCGCACTGATGCGTTGGGCCAGATCATCAAGTAAAGTGGTGTTAATCATGATTATCTCCGTTAACGCAAGACTATTGGCAAACGCACCATCGTGGTGCGAAAACCCGATAAACGTCGTATTCTTGGTGCTGAAATTAAAGTTTCATTGTCGCCGGCAATCATATTATCTTGATATTTTTAATATTTTTGATTATTAATAGACTGGCTCGGAAATTGCTCAAGCAATCATGTCTTGTACTTAGCGATGCAGGTCCAGTGTCCAGGACCTTTTGAAACAAACCAACACAGGAGAGCTTATCATGCAAACGACTAAAAAGGCGCTGGTGGCCGGTGTGCTGTTGATGTGTCCAATGTCTATATGGGCGGATGAAACCAGCCACGAAGAGAAGGCAGGGATAGTGCGGGAAGAACCACACGCTGCGTTGACCGGCAATTTCGCCTTAACCAGCAACTACATCTTTCGCGGTATTTCGCAAACCTTCGATAAACCTGCCATCCAGGGCGGTGTGGATTGGGTCCATCCCAGCGGTTTTTATCTGGGGACTTGGGCCTCGACCATCAGCAGCATTAGCTACAACAACACCAATCTGGAGTGGGATTTATATGGCGGCTACAACGGTAGCATCAGCGACGACTTCGGTTATAACGTAGCGTTGTTGGGATACCTTTACCCCGGTGGTAAATACAATGCCGCGCCCGATGAGAAATACGACACCCTGGAAGCTACCGTGGGGGTCACTTATAAGTTTCTGAATGTCAAGTACTCCCACACCCTCACAGACTACTTTGGCGTGAACAACAATACCGTCAGTGTTCCCAACGGTGATTCGCAAGGGTCCGGCTACATCGAGGCCAACGTAAACTATGAGGTCATGGAAAAACTGATACTGGGTCTGCACGTCGGTCACCAGAAGATAAAAAATTACGGTGATCTCGACTACACCGATTACAAGGTCAGTTTGTCCAGGGAATTCGGTGGCGTCAATTTAACTGCCGCCTACAGCGACACCAATGCCGACCCCGCGATCTACACCATCAGCGATAGTGCTGGCAAGAGCAAGGATATTTCCAATGGCGCATTCTTCATCACCGCCGCCATGACCTTCAATTAATTTCCCGCTCCTCAGCCACTCCCGCTGTCAGTGCGGGAGTGGCTTTTTTACACCCCTCCCCGCTGCAACTTAGCTCACGCGCAGACCCAGCACTACTCTCTGAACCTGTACTAGAGCATTTTTGATTCAAGTGCATACATATCCGGAAGATGCAAAGTAGTTT
>CAYUAZ010000207.1:0-3876 GCA_964442865.1 uncultured Gammaproteobacteria bacterium | reverse complement strand
ACTCGCTCCACCCTGGAGCGGAGCATGATATCGCCAATGCTCTGGATTTTTACAGCGAACAAGCTGGCCCCGTGGTCGCTAAACATTTTCTCGAAGAATTTGAACGTGTCGCCAAGCTCTTGGTTGAACACCCCGGCCTCGGAACGCCAACAACGAGAGGACGAAGAGCATTCCCACTGAAGGTTTTTCCGTACTTGGTCGTATATCTAAATCTTGAAAGCAGCATTCGAATCCTGCTCGTGCGCCATCAGCACAGGAAGACCGGCTACGCAGGTGGTAGGCGGTAGGTTGAAACTTTCGTGCGCAGCCCAGCGATGCCCAACCCTGCGCTCAAGCTGGACTACGCAAAGGCGCGCAGCCCCTTAGCTCCACTTCGTTATGCCGAAACGGTTGTACAAGGCACTCTCATTGGTGTAGAAATAACTCAGCGCAGGAGGGAAGTGATGCAGACGCTGAAAGCCGGTGTGCTGTACTTTATTCTGGTGTTCGCGGCCGGTTTTGTACTTGGCACTGTACGCATACTCTGGCTGGCGCCTCATTTCGGTACGCGTTACGCCGAGCTGATGGAAGCGCCTATTATGCTGGCCGTGATTATTTTCGCGGCGCGCTGGGTGGTGCGGCGTGTCGTGACGTCAACCGCAGCGCCCCGGTTACTGGCCGTGGGCTTTATCGCACTGGGCTTGTTGCTGGCCACGGAGTTCAGCGTCGTGCTGTGGCTGCAGGGCTTAACCATCGAAAGCTACCTGGCCAGGCGGGACCCTATAGCAGGAACGGTATACCTTATCATGCTTGGGGTGTTTGCCCTTATGCCGCTTGTCGCGGCTAAAAAAAGGGGTGGCTCATAAAATCATCCTGGACATTGCTCTCGATTAGCCGTGTCATTAGCCCCTGAGCAAAGCCCGGCGCGAGTAACACACCTCGCACTGACAGCGGTCTCCCTGATAGAATCACCCTTCAGCCTTTGTGCGTCGGACTGTCCGGCGTACCCGCCGCATTCATTACACAAGGATTCCGTATGCCATTCAGTTCCCTCCAGCTTCACCCGAACCTTCTCAAGGGGCTCAAGGATCTCGGCTTCACCCGCCCGACACCGATCCAGGCCGACGCGATCCCGCCGGCGCTGGAGGGAAGAGACATCCTCGCCTGCGCGATGACCGGCAGCGGCAAGACCGCAGCGTTTCTGCTGCCGATCCTGCACAAGCTGATAGACAAACCGCGCGGCAAGACGCGCGCCCTGGTGCTCACACCCACGCGCGAGCTCGCGGCGCAAATCCTCGAAGACCTGAACGACCTCGCGGTGCACACTCCGATCACCGGCGCGGCGGTGTTCGGCGGCGTGGGCATGGGGCCACAGGAGCACGCCTTCCGCAGCGGGGCAGATGTCATCATCGCCACGCCGGGGCGTTTGCTCGATCACTTCAAGGCGCCGTACGCGAAGCTCGATGGGCTCGAATATCTGGTCCTCGACGAGGCCGACCGCATGCTCGACATGGGATTTCTGCCGGACATCCGCCGCGTGTTGCGCCACATCCCCCCGCGCCTACAAACGCTGTTCTTCAGCGCCACCATGCCCGCACCGATCGCCACGCTCACCCGCGAGCTGCTGCGCAATCCCGCCATGATCAACATCGAGCGCCAGTCCACGCCGGCGGTCGGCATCACCCAGGCGCTCTATCCGGTGGCGCAGGAGCTCAAGTCGGCGCTATTCCTCGCGCTCCTCAAGCGCGGCGACATGAAAGAAGTGCTCGTATTCACACGCACCAAGCATCGGGCAAACCGTCTCGCGGAATATCTGGTTAAAAACGGGATTAACGCCGAGCGCATCCACGGCAATCGCTCCCAAGCGCAGCGCACCGCCGCGCTCGCCGGATTCAAGAGCGGTAAGTTCCGTGTGCTGGTGGCGACGGATATTGCCGCGCGCGGCATTGATGTCGAGGCGCTCGGCCATGTGGTCAACTTCGACGTGCCGTTGGTCCCGGAAGACTACATCCACCGCATCGGCCGCACCGGCCGGGCCGAGTTGACCGGCGACGCGTTCACCTTCGTCTCGCCGCAAGAGGAGGGCGAGGTGAAGAGCATAGAGCGTGTGGTTGGAAAACGGCTACCGCGCATAACTCTACCGGACTTCGACTACAGCGCAAAGCCCGAGGCGCGCCTCGAAGGGCCGCTGGCGGGGCGCGTCGCGGGCATTCGCGCCAAGAAGGCGGAAGACCGCGGCCGTGCGAAGGCCAAGACGGCGCGCCGTGGGAGCACCGGCGCGGCGCAACCACCCCGCCAGAGTGCCGACCGGCCTGGGCCTAAAACGACCGGCCCACGCCGGTCGGGGAACAGGGGAAACTCGCGCTGATTGTGCCGGATGTAGCGACGGCCTAAGTCGCTACACTCGGCCCGCTCAGCGAACCAAAATCTGATCGCCGCGACCCATCTTGGGATCGGCGTCTTTGGAGAATTTGATGATCGCAATGGCGCCGGTCATGGCCGCGCGCAACGAGTGGGTGACGATGGCGTTTGCGCCTTCGACGGGTGAGATGAGATCAAAGGAAGCCGCGTCGCCCGGCCCGACTACATAGCTTTGCAAACCACGCATTACATTTTTCGGGTTGCCCGAAGGATAGACACGATCCCAGATCCCCGCGATGGCATGGAATGACGAAAACTCGTTGGGACCCGCATTCACGAAATAAATCCGTACGCGCTCGCCGGGCTTGGCCTGCAGAACATGTTTTGCGGCGGGGTCATGCACGGGATCGTATCTGAGTATGACGCCGTTAAATACCACGTTGCTCCACTTGTTGGCCATCATGTCTTCCACATTGTCCGGGTCTTTGTATAACTCGGACTGAATCAGGACATACTCGCGGTCGGCCTTGGGCAGGGCTTTTGAATCTTTCGGGTCCACGATGATGGCGCCGAACATGCCGCGCGCGAGATGTTGCATCATGGGATCGGAACCGCAGTGGTAGAAAAACACACCGGGATAATTGGCCTTGAAGCTGTAACTCTTTTGCTCGCCTGGCGCCGCGCTGGAAAAATCTTTCACCACGTCCAACTGCGCGGCGTGGAAATCCATGGAGTGCGGGTGTTTGCTGTCCTTGTCGTTAATCAGGGTAAATTTAACGATGTCTCCCTCTGTCACGCGCACCACCGGGCCGGGCACTTTGCCGTCGAAGGTCCAGGTGGGATAGAGCGTGCCCTTGTTGTCTATCGGCAGGTCAACCTCTTTGGCGTGCAGCGTTACTTCTACGGTTGCGGCGGATAGCGGTTGTATTGAGGCGCCAGCGGCCAGGATCATGGCGCTGATGAGCAGGCGGTGAGACTTGTAGCTGAGGCGCTGCATGGTGGTCTCCTTAGCGTTCTTACGCTCGATATAAAGATGTATGATATATACATCTTATGTTTCGTGTTTGTCAATATAGCGAGCTAAAATACTTTTATGCGGCGCTGGCCGGTGGGGTGGCGCTGTATTATGCTGCCCTGCATAGGTCACACTCATGCAACTTACCCGACATACCGATTACTCGTTACGCCTGCTGATCTACCTCGGCCTGCGCCCGGACTGCCTGGCTACCATCTCCGAGGTGGCCTCTTATTACCGTATTTCACGCAATCATCTGATGAAGATCACCCATCGGCTGGCCCTGCATGGCTACATCGAAACCCTGCGCGGCAAGCGCGGCGGCATGCGGCTGGCGCGGCATCCGGGGATGATTAATATCGGTGACGTGGTGCGCGACATGGAGGAAAGTTTTCATGTCGCCGAGTGCTTTAACCCGGACAACAAAACCTGCCCCCTGTTGCCGGCCTGCAATCTTAAGTTCGTGCTCGGCAAGGCGCTCAAAGACTTTTTAGGCACGCTGGATGCTTACACTCTAGCGG
>CAYUAZ010000206.1:0-3895 GCA_964442865.1 uncultured Gammaproteobacteria bacterium | reverse complement strand
CCCTGGACCTGAGTCACGCAGGCTCAGACGGGTGGCGCGATGAGCAGGTGGCCGCGCGCGTAACGGCATGAATTTCCTCAGCCAACCCACCGCGGGGTCCGGTCTCGGCCGGCTGGCGCCGCCGGAGATTGGCGGCGGCGCGCAGCAACCCGCCTGGCTAAAGCGACTGCGCAACGACGCCACCACGCGCACCGCGCAACTCGGCCTGCCGGGCGCCCGCGATGAAGAGTGGCGCTACACCAGCCTGACGCCGCTGCTGGAACATGTCTTCGTACCGGCTGCCGCATCGCCACCGCTCACTTTGGCCGATATTGCCGGCTTCATCATCCCGGAGGCGGCCGCCAGCCGTCTGGTATTTATAGACGGCCGGTTCAGTCCCGCCTTATCCGCCTGGAGCCATACTCCGGGCATCCAGATGCTGCGCCTCAGCGAGGCGTGGTCCAGCCACGAAATGGCCGTGCGCGGCCACCTCGCGCGTCATGTGGGTTTTCAGACGGATGTGTTTGCCGCGCTCAACCTGCAGGCCTTCGACGACGGGGTTCTGCTGCTGATAGCCAAGGATCAGCGCTGCCCAACACCGATACACGTGCTCCACGTCACAACCCGGCACGATACCCCAACGGCGGTCGCGCCGCGCTGTCTGGTGATCGCCGAGCCGGGCAGCGAGTGCAGCTTGATCGAAGACTACGTGAATCTCGGCTACAGCGTCTATTTCAATAATGCGGTCACCGAAATCGCCGTGGCGGAACAGGCGCAGGTCACTCACCTCAAACTGCAACGCGAGGCCGTCAGCGCGTTTCATATTGCGAGCAGCGGCGTGACTGTCGCCCGCAACGGCCGTTACTACTCCACCACCATCACCTTGGGTGCGCGTCTGTCGCGCGACACGCTCCACGTCGCGCTGGCCGGTGAAGGCGCGGAGTGCACGCTGAACGGCCTCGCCATGATTGGTGGCCAGCAGCTCGCCGACACCCACAGCACTCTGCTGCACAGCCTGCCCCACGGCAGCAGCCGGCAGTTGCACAAGTGCATCGCCGATGCTGCGGCCCATGCGGTATTCAACGGCAAGATCGTGGTGAGCCCCGGCGCGCAGTTGACCGACGCCGCGCAGTCCAGCCGTAATCTGCTGCTCTCCCCGAAGGCCAGGGTGGACACCAAGCCGCAATTGGAAATCTTCGCCGATGACGTGAAGTGCGCGCATGGCGCCACCGTGGGACAGCTCGATACCGAGGAATTGTTTTACTTAAAGAGCCGCGGGCTGGATGAGCGCACCGCGCGCAGCCTGTTGACCTATGCCTTCGCCGCAGAAGTCATAGCAAAAATCTCCGTGCCTTCCGTAGTGGAGCGGTTACGGCATACCCTACTCGAACAGACCCAACTCGGATCATGAGCATACAACCCCTTCAGAGCCCCCAGACCGCCGATCTCGACGTGGAGCGCATCCGCGCGGATTTTCCCATCCTGCAGCGCCGCTTCCACGACCAGCCGCTGGTCTATCTGGACAACGCCGCGAGCAGCCAGATGCCCACACCGGTGATAGACCGGCTGGTGCGCTATCAGACCGAACAGCACGCCAACGTACATCGCGCCGTGCACCACTTGAGCGAGATCGCCACCGCCGAATACGAGGGCGCACGGCGCAAGGTCCAGCACTTCCTCAACGCCGCCGAGGAGCGCGAGATCGTGTTCACGCGCGGCACCACCGAGTCCATCAATCTCGTCATGCACGGTTATGGACGCGCCTTCATCGGCGCCGGCGACGAGATCATCCTGTCGGCCATGGAGCATCACTCCAATATCGTGCCGTGGCAGATGTTGTGTCAGGAGAAGGGGGCGAAACTGCGCGTCATCCCCATGAACGACAATGGTGAGTTGCTGCTCGACGAATACCGAGGCCTGTTCAACGCGCACACCAAGTTCGTCGCCCTCGCCCATGTCTCGAACGCCCTGGGAACCATCAATCCGGTGCGCGAGATGATTGCCATCGCGCACAGTCATGGCGTGCCGGTGCTGCTGGACGGCGCGCAGGCTGTGCCACATGTGACGGTGGACGTGCAGGCGCTAGCCTGCGATTTTTACGCCTTTTCCGGACACAAGCTGTACGGCCCCACGGGCATCGGTATCCTCTACGGCAAGGCGGCCTTGCTGGAAAAGATGCAGCCTTACCAAGGCGGCGGCGACATGATTCTGAGCGTCAGCTTCGAACACACGACGTACAACACCATCCCCTATAAATTTGAAGCCGGTACACCGCCGATTGCGGCGGCCATAGGCCTGGGTGCAGCGATTGATTACGTCACTGCGATTGGCCTCGACCGTATCGCCGCCCACGAAAACGCGCTGCTGAATTATGCGACGGCGCAACTTGGCGCCCTGCCCGGCGTGCGCCTGATCGGCACAGCGCACCACAAGGCGGCGGTGCTGTCGTTTGAAATTGACGGCATCCACCCCCATGATATCGGGACGATACTCAACGAAGACGGCATCGCCATCCGCGCCGGTCATCACTGCGCGCAGCCTGTCATGCAGCGCTTCGGCGTGCCAGCTACGGCGCGTGCCTCGTTTGCGTTTTACAACACCTTCGCGGAGGTGGATGCGCTGATTGCCGGGATAAAAAACGTGCAACGGATGTTTAGCTGATGGACACCAAACAGCTCTACCAGGAAGTGATTCTGGATCACAACAAAAAGCCGCGTAACTACGGCGTGCTGGAGAATGCCAATCGCCGTGCGGAGGGACACAATCCGTTGTGTGGCGATCACATTATCTTGTCGGTGCGTGTCGAGGATGATCGTATCGAAAGTCTCGCCTTTCAGGGCGAGGGGTGCGCGATCTGCAAGGCCTCGGCCTCGATGATGACCACCTATGTTAAAGGCAAGACGATGCAGGAGGCGGAGCAGATGGTGCAGGAGTTTCGTGACATGGCCACTGGCAAACTCGATGTCGTCCATCAACCTCATCACCTGGGCAGGCTCACCGTGTTCGCGGGCGTGCACGACCTGCCGGCGCGGGTGAAGTGCGCGATTCTGCCCTGGCACACTCTGCATGCCGCGTTCAGCAATGAACATGTGGCCTCGACCGAAGGGGCGGATGAGCCTATGAAATCTATCGTCGGTAATGTTTAGCTATGCCTAAAATCGCTGAAATTGAAAGCACCCCGAATCCCAACGCGATCAAGTTCGTGTTGAAGGAACCGCTCACCTTTGGCGTGAAGCGTTCCTATGACAGCGCCGCCGCTGCGGCCAACGATACTTTGGCGGCGACCCTGTTCGGCATCCCGCACGTCACCAACGTGTTTTACATGGATCATTGGGTCACGGTCACCCAGGACGGCGCGGGCTCCTGGCCGGAATTATTAAAGCAACTTGCGGTGCCCATCCGCGCGGCGCAGCCGGCCAGCGCGCAAACGGCCGAGTTTCGGGCTGCTCCGCCGCCCACCATCGAAGACCCTCGTCTCGCCGCCATCAGCGCGCTGATAGACGAGAAGATCCGGCCCTATCTGATGAGCGACGGCGGCGATCTGCAACTGCTGGATCTGGACGGTAATCTGCTCAAGGTGCGTTACCATGGCGCTTGCGGCTCCTGCCCCAGTTCACTGTCCGGCACCCTGTCCGCGATTGAAAATTTGGTGCACTCGATTGAGCCGAATATTGAGGTAGTAGCGGAATAGACACAAAGTTGGCATCATTCTTGTAGTGATATTGTCGTCTGACTAAAGGAGACGGCTATGAAATTTTTTATTGATACGGCCCACATCGAAGACATTCGCAAGGCCGTTGAACTCGGCATGGCGGACGGCGTCACCACCAACCCCACGCTGATGGCCAAGGAAAGCGGCATCAGCTTCCACGAACAAATCAAGCTCATCTGCGACCGGGTCAAAGGCCCGGTTAGC
>CAYUAZ010000205.1:0-3911 GCA_964442865.1 uncultured Gammaproteobacteria bacterium | reverse complement strand
GGGTTCGTCACTCTGAATGATGGTATTCATAAAATTGGTTTTGAGCGCAATGCCGCCATCGGGGCGTGTAAGGAGGCGGCCAACCAGAACGACGAGAGCCGTAAACGATTCGAGGTAATGTGCCGCGAGGTATTCAAGAAATTCAAGGCGTGCATCAACGTTGAAGGCGTCAACGCCCACCGCTCCGATCGGGATGCGATCAATATCGTCTACAAGAGCCTGCAACAGGATCGCGAGCAGGCCGATATCGCCGACATCATCCGGCAACTGCACCATGTGGTGGACGGGGCTATCGAGGTGAAGACCAATTGGCAGGGTGAGGAGCCTGCAATCTACGACATCAGTAAGATCGATTTTAACCGACTGCGAAAAGAGTTCGAACGCAGCCCGAGAAAGAACACCACCGTCCAGAACCTCCGCCAGGCCGTGGAGCAACGACTGCAACGGCTCTTGCAGCAAAACCCGTTGCGCACCGACTTCCAGCAGCACTATGAACAGATCGTTTCCGAGTACAACCGCGAGAAGGACCGGGTGACCATCGAAAAGACCTTCGAGGCCTTGTTCAAGCTCGTCCAGGAACTCGATGAGGAAGAACACCGCGCAGTGCGCGAAGGGCGGGATGAAGAATCCTTGGCTATCTTCGACCTGCTGAGAAAACCTGATCTCAAGGCCTCCGAGATCAAACGCATCAAGGCCGTCGCGGTGCAATTGCTCGAAAGATTGAAGGCGGAAAAACTACAGGTGGATCACTGGCGTGACAAAGAAGCCACTCGAGATGCGGTACGGGTCACGATTCGGGACTACCTCTGGGATGAGAAGACGGGCCTGCCCGTGGATGCATTTGCTGAAGTTGACGTGGAAGCGAGGGCCGAAGAGGTGTTCCGCCATATCTACAGGGCCTATCCGACCGTGCCTTCACCCTATTTCAGCGCTCAATCTATGGTGTGATTGCCAATGAATGGTGGAGGCAGGCGCGGGGTCTTGCATCGACACATTCGACGTCCTGCGCGACGACGGGGTACCGACGAGCACCGGGTTAACTAAACAACATACAAGATAAAATTCGCTACGAGTTGACGGCCCATAAGGTCACAATTTGTGACCTAAAACCCAGGCGCCGACCAGTACTTTACCCCGCGCCAGCTGCCAAAATGGTTTCAATTGGCCGTATAAAAAGGTTTCAAATAGCTGGACCCTTTACCTTCAAGTCTGGTTACCGCAGACGTGATGGATAGGGCTCTGGGTTGCATTGGAGGGGGCATCTTTACCATGATATTCGAATATGAAATGATGGAATTTCATGGTAATATGCCGGCATGATCAAGCGCCCACAACTGCTCGAAACTATTCGCCGTTCACTGCGTCGCAGCCGTGTGGTTGCGCTGGTTGGTCCGCGTCAATGCGGGAAGACAACGCTGGCGCGGGAGATTGTTGCACCGGCTTCGGCCAACTATTTCGATCTTGAAGACCCGATCAGTCTCGCCCGCCTGTCCGAGCCGATGACGGCGCTTGCGGGGTTGCGCGGGGTGGTGGTGATAGACGAAGTGCAGAGAAGGCCGGAGCTGTTCCCGGTTTTGCGCGTGCTGGCGGATCGCAGGCCACTGTCGGCCCGCTTTCTTATTTTGGGAAGCGCGTCGCCGGAGCTCATGCGTCAATCGTCGGAGTCTTTGGCGGGGCGGCTTGAGACCATTCCGCTCTCTGGTTTCAGCCTGGCAGAGGTTGGGGCGGCTGCGCTGAACCGGCACTGGCTGCGCGGTGCGTTCCCGCGCGCCTTTCTCACCCGCTCGAATGCCGAAAGCGTGTTGTGGCGCCGGCAATTCATTCACACGTTCCTGGAGCGGGATTTGCCTCAGCTTGGTATCGGCGTCCCGGCTACGACGCTGCTGCGGTTCTGGACCATGCTGGCGCATTATCATGGCAACGTGTGGAACGCGGCGGAACCGGCGCGTTCGCTGGGGGTAAGCGAACCGACAGTGAGGCGCTACCTGGACTTGCTGACCGGGCTCTTCATGGTGCGGCAACTCCAGCCATGGCACGAGAATTTGAAGAAGCGCCAAGTGAAGACACCCAAGATTTATCTACGCGACAGCGGGCTGCTGCATCAGTTGCTGGGTATCGGTACCGACAGGGATTTGCTCGCGCATCCAAAATGCGGGGCCTCATGGGAAGGTTATGCTATCGAGGAGACGCTTAAGGTAGTGCAACCGGATGAAGCGTACTTTTGGGCGACACATCAAGGTGCGGAACTGGATCTGCTGCTCATCAAGGATGGCCGGCGGCTTGGAGTGGAAATCAAACGCATGGATGCACCGGTGCTGACGCCATCCATGCGAATTGCCCTTGATGACCTTAAACTGGAGCAGCTTGTTGTGCTCTACCCCGGAAAAACGCCTTATACGTTGGAGAAGCGGGTCACAGTGATGCCATTGAGCATCCTCGGGAAAGGCGATGCCGGGGCGATGTTTCCGCGTCGAGGAGTGCGGCGTAAGAAAGGGTAATAACTTTTTAGTAAGGGCAATAGAGAGGGTAATGGGTCTTGAGAAAGGCCTGCTTGGGCGGCCTTGAAGCATGTAGCGAAATAGGCTACAGTTGTAGCCTAAATGAAAACACAACAGCCTATTGATCTCGGAACCTTGTTTTTTGGGGCCTACCGCCGCCAGGTGCTAGGCCTGTTGCTGTTGCATCCCGACGAGTCGTTTCATCTGCGCGAGTTGGCGCGTATCACGAACACCCAACCCGGCACACTGCGGCGCGAGCTGGCGCAACTGGCTGAGGCTGGCGTACTCAGCCGCGAGAGGGTGGGAAATCAGGTGCACTACAAGGCGAATGCGTCTTGTCCCATTTACGGCGAGTTACGAGGAATCCTGAAAAAGACTGCGAGGGCTGAAATCATGAAAAAGGAAAACACCATTTTGATCGGGCAAAAGATCCTTGTTTCACGCAAAACGTTGCGGCAGCTCGTACATCGTTATCACATTCAGCGCCTTGTGCTGTTCGGTTCTGCGGCGCGGGGTGAACTTGGGCCTGAGAGCGATATTGATCTGCTGGTTGAATTCGAGCCAGATAAGGCGCCTTCTCTGGGTGGGATGTTTGAGATACAGCAGGCCTTCTCAGAGTTATTTGGTGGGCGAAAGGTGGATGTGGCGACGTCTGCCATTCTGAATAATCCTTATCGCCGCCGGGCGATTGAGAAGGACATGGAGGAATTGTATGCCGCTTGAGGACAGGGACGCTGCCTATCTGTGGGATATGCTTCAGGCGGCGAATGAAGTGGTCGAAATGATCGGGGATCATGATCTGGCGAATTTTCTCGGTGATCATATCCTGCAGCGCGCGATTGAGCGGTGCGTGGAGATTGTTGGCGAGTCTGCGCGCTGTGTATCAGACCAGGGACGGGCCGCGACACCCGAAATACCCTGGCGCGAAATTATCGGGCAGCGCAATATCCTTGCCCATGAGTATGGACAGATCGATCATGAGTTGCTGTATAAAACGGCAGTTGATGATACGCCTCGATTGATCGACTGCCTGAAAGCGCTCCTTCCGCCTATAGAGTAATAATCACTATGACTCCAGTCAGCATCGTCCAGAAACTCTGGAACCACTGTCAAGGCCCAGGGTGCGGACAGAGCCGCGCCCGCTCGCTGGCGCGCGAGTACGCAGGTACTCGCGAGAAACCCCGGCTCGCCATTTATTACTAAAAATTAATAAATTTCAATATATTGAATATGTTTTTTAATCTTATTTATAGAATGTAAATGGTGGGGCGGTGTCACTCGCATGTGCCTCTGAAAGTCTTATGAATGCTTGCTGTAAACCAGTTTGTATTTCTTTCGAGCAATTTTTAGTGGCTATGGCGGGGTGAACAGCTTGTTGAATACGGCTGGCTATTCAGAAAAGAGGCGTTTATT
>CAYUAZ010000204.1:0-3930 GCA_964442865.1 uncultured Gammaproteobacteria bacterium | reverse complement strand
AGGGGAAGAGTGGTTCGTCGCCGCCGAGTTGCAGTTGCAAGTCGGTGAGCGCGCAGCGGCGGAAGCGCGCATCAAGGGATTGCTGGAGAAACGCAATCAAACCCAACCCACGAATCAGCCCAACGCCGGCTCGGTGTTCCGCAACCCGCCGGGGGACCACGCGGCGCGCCTGATTGAGGTCTGCGGGCTTAAGGGTTTGTGCATCGGCGGGGCGTGTGTCTCCGAGAAACACGCCAACTTCATCGTCAACACCGGCAACGCCAGCGCAGCGCGCATCGAGGCGCTGATCGGAAAGATCGCCAACACCGTTGCACAACAGCAAGGTGTGCAGCTCATTCCAGAGGTGCGCATCGTGGGTGAGTGCGCATGAGCCAGACTAGCAATGCGCGGGATTTCGGCAAGGTCGCGGTGCTCATGGGTGGCCTGTCCGCCGAGCGTGAGGTGTCGCTCAATAGTGGCGCCCGCGTGCATGAAGCGTTGCGCACACAAGGTGTGGATGCGCACGCCATAGATGCCGGTGACGACGTGCTGCCAATTTTGGAAAACGGAAATTTTCATCGGGCGTTTATCGTTCTGCACGGGCGTGGCAGCGAAGACGGCACGCTGCAGGGCGCTCTGGAGACGCTGGGCATACCCTACACCGGCAGCGGCGTACTGGGCTCGGCGCTGGCCATGGACAAGCTGCGCTGCAAATACGCCTGGCTGGGCGCGGGGTTGCCGACGCCGGAGTTCGTCCTGCTCGATGCTCACAGTGATTTTAACGCAGCCGTCCAGACCCTGGGTCTGCCGCTGATCGTGAAACCGGCGAATGAAGGCTCCAGCATCGGCATCACCAAGGTCACCGCAGTCGCCCAATTGGCGGACGCCTGGAGCGCCGCCAATCGTTACGACCACAGCGTGATCGCCGAGCGTTGCATAGCGGGTCCAGAATACACGGCGAGCGTGCTCGGCGCCGAGGCTCTGCCACTGATTCGCCTGGAGACGCCGCACGCCATTTACGATTACGACGCCAAATACCACGCCGACACCACCCGTTACTTTTGTCCCTGCGGCGTATCGGCCGAACAGGAGCAGGCATTCCGGCAACTCGCCCTGCGCGCATTTGAAGTGCTGGGGTGCAGCGGCTGGGGGCGGGTGGATTTTTTATGCGACGCGGCTGGCCAGCCGTGGCTGATAGAAGCCAACACCGTGCCCGGCATGACCGACCACAGCCTGGTGCCGATGGCGGCGCGCGCTGCGGGGATCAGTTTCGAGGCGCTAGTATGGGGCATTTTGGAAGCTACGCTCAGCACGAGGAGAAACCGTTATGTCTCGTAATGCCGTTAGAGATTATCGCCACATTGAACATGCGCCCATCGTATTGGATGTGGGCTCTGCGAATAACGATACGGAAGGTGTTCCGAGTGATATCGAAGGACCCATCCAGCGTTCGGTGCGTGAGTTCAGGGGCGTCCCTCATAAGGCCGACGGCGCCGAACACCTCGCGCCGGATTACGCATGGCCGAACCGGCGTCCGCAACGTCCGGCAGAGGGGATAGCGCCCACCTCGTTGCCCGCGCAGCGCATCACAGCAACGGCCCCGTCCAGGCCGGTGTTGCGCTGGGTGTTTACCGGTTTGTTGGCGGTTGCACTGCTCACCGGGGCGATATGGGGAATTGTCACCCTACGCGATCCCGCGACGCTACCGATCAAAGCCGTCAAAATCGAGGGACGCTTTACCCATGTAACCACCCTGGCCCTGCAACAAGCCGTCGCGGATGCGGCGACGGGCGGCTTCCTCAGCGTGGACGTGGACGCCATCCGGCGCGCCGCGCTGAGCCTGCCGTGGGTACACAGCGTCGGTGTGCGGCGCATGTGGCCCGATACGCTGCGCCTCACCGTTACCGAACAGATCGCCGTCGCACGCTGGGGCGAGTGGGGCTTAATGAATTCCGACGGCGATGTCTTTACACCCGACCCCGCCAGCTTTCCGCCCAGTTTGCCGGAACTGCACGGGCCGGCGGGGACCGAGGACGCCGTGCTCGACCAGTATCGCGCCATGAGGCTATCGCTCGCACCGTTGCAGTTGCGGATCGCGCGCATGGAGCTTGATGAGCGCCGCGCCTGGCGCCTCACCTTCAACGGCGGCATGGAACTGGTACTCGGCCGCGAGCAGGCCGAGGCGCGCCTGCAACGCTTCATCACTATTTATCCGGCGCTGCAGGCCGCCGAGCCGCCGGGGATTGCGCGGGTGGATATGCGTTACAGCAACGGCTTCGCGCTGCAACGGAAGACAAATGCACAATAACAAAACAACTCAACGCGAAGACGCAAAGACGCCAGGATTGATGGTTATTGTTTTGCGTCTTTGCGTCTTTGCGTTAGATTTTTAGGAGCCAAGATGTCGAAAAAGATTGAAAAAGACCTGATTGTCGGACTGGACATCGGCACCTCCAAGGTGGTCGCCATCGTCGGCGAGATCACCCCCGACAACCAGATCGAGATCATCGGCATCGGCTCGCACCCGTCGCGCGGCCTCAAGAAAGGCGTGGTGGTCAATATCGAGTCCACCGTGCAGTCCATCCAGCGCGCCGTGGAAGAGGCCGAACTGATGGCCGGCTGCCGTATCCATTCGGTGTATGCGGGCATCGCCGGCAGCCACATCCGCAGCCTCAACTCGCACGGCATCGTGGCGATCAGCGACCGGGAAGTCAGCGCGAGCGACGTGGAGCGCGTGGTGGAGGCGGCGCGCGCGGTGGCCATCCCCGCCGACCAGAAAATTCTGCACGTGCTGCCGCAGGAATTCATCATTGATAACCAGGAAGGCATCCGCGAGCCGATCGGCATGTCCGGCGTGCGCCTGGAGGCCAAGGTACACATCGTCACCGGCGCCGTGAGCGCGGCGCAGAACATCATCAAGTGCGTGCGCCGCTGCGGCCTGGAGGTGGACGAGGTCATCCTCGAACAGCTCGCCTCCAGCTACGCCGTGCTCACCGATGACGAAAAAGAGCTGGGCGTGTGCCTAGTGGACATCGGCGGTGGCACCACCGACATCGCGGTATTCTGCGAGGGCGCCATCCGCCACACCGCCGTCATCCCTATCGCCGGCGACCAGGTCACCAATGACATCGCCGTCGCCTTGCGCACGCCCACCCAGTTCGCCGAAGAGATCAAGATCAAATACGCCTGCGCGCTGACACAGCTCGCGCTCGCCGACGAGACCATCGAAGTGCCGGGTGTCGGCGATCGCCCCTCGCGCAGGCTGGCGCGCCAGACGCTCGCCGAGGTCGTCGAACCGCGTCTGGAAGAATTGTTCACGCTGATCCAGGCCGAATTGCGCCGCAGCGGCTTCGAAGACCTGATGGCTGCGGGCGTCGTGCTCACCGGCGGCAGTTCCAAGATCGAGGGCGCGGTGGAACTGGCCGAGGAAATTTTTCACATGCCGGTGCGGCTCGGCGTTCCCCAATACGTCGTCGGCCTGGTGGACGTGGTACGCAACCCCATCCACGCGACCGGCGTCGGCTTGCTGTTATTCGGTCAGCAGCACAAACACAGCGGCAAGGGCGAGACCAAGAGCGGGCTGGGAATGAAAGGAATGTGGGCGCGGATGCGGAGTTGGTTTCAGGGAAATTTTTAAGCAGGAATTTTTTGGTTTTTTGGACTTTGGGTATAACGACAACAGGAGGAGACAATATGTTTGAGATCATGGACACACAAGGTCAGGAAGCAGTAATCAAGGGCCTGCGCGTGCTTTGCCTTTGCGGCGACGGCGACAATGCCGGGCTGGATGGGTTGCTCGCCGCCGCTCAACGCAATCTCGGCTGGCAGGTGGACATGCTGAGGCCGGACATCTCGCAGTTTTGCGAGCGGCAGGCCTTCGAATCCGACGGCGGTGCGGTTGCGGAGATCGACGCGCTGAACGGCCATTGGTAGGGGTCAAGTGGCGTAGAA
>CAYUAZ010000203.1:0-3953 GCA_964442865.1 uncultured Gammaproteobacteria bacterium | reverse complement strand
TGGCAGTCTCTTCTTCCCACCACCAGCGGCCGGCGCGTTCATCCTCGCCCACGGCGAGTGCGCGCGTGCACGGCGCGCAGCCGATGCTCGCATAACCTTTGTCGTGCAGGGCATTATACGGGACATCGAAGCTGCGGATATACTCCCACACCTCAGCACGTGTCCACCCGGCCAGCGGGTTGAATTTATGTAACTGGTGCTCTTCATCCCATTCCGCGAGCGGGATATCTGTGCGGTGCAGTGATTGCTGCCGGCGCATACCGGTAATCCAGGCTTTTTTACCTTCCAGGGCGCGCCGTAACGGCTCCACCTTGCGCATGTGGCAGCACGCCTTGCGTAACTCCACGCTCTCGTAAAAGGCGTTGGGGCCGTGCTGTTGAAGATACTGCTGCACGGCCTCGGCGCGCGGGAAGTAGGCCGTCAAGGTGCGTCCATAGTGGCTGCGAATGAGTTGGATGAGGCGATAGGTCTCTTCCGGCAGGCGGCCGGTGTCGAGCGTGAATATCTCTATCGCCGGGGCGTGCTTGCAGAGGAGGTCGGTGAGCACCATGTCCTCGGCGCCCAGGCTGGAGGCGAGGCTGGCCGGCGCGTACTCGCGGGCAATGGTTTTTAGTGTCTCTGTGACCTCGGAGACTTTGTGTTTGATATCCATATTATAGAGGCGCCGTCGTTCAGGCGTGGGCGGCGGTGGCCTTTTGCACCCGCACGCGGGTCAACGCCCCCTCGCTGGTCGAGGCGAGTATTGCATGCCCTTCCTTCTCCAGGCTTTCCGAGACCTGCTGCGTGGCGTCGCCGGGCTCCAGCAGAAATTCGATGACGCCGCCATCGGACAGTTTGCCCAGCTCGATGCGCGCCCTCATGAAATGCACCGGACAGGCGTAGGTGGACAAGTCCACCGTAGTCACCGATGCGTCCGGCGTGGCTGCGGCCTCGCCGTTGAGCTTGGGCTGCGCGACACGCCCGTGCGCAGTGGCTACGAATACCGGCGTATTGACCGGCGGCAGCGTGGCGGAGAGATCGAGCTGCGGATCGAAGTTCTCGCAGGCGCGCGCGGCCTGCACCATCCACGCATCGAGATCGGTCATGAGCGCATTAAAGCGCGCCTCGTCCTGGTCCTCTTTAAGAGCGTTCAAGCCCTGGGCAAGCTCCACGAGTTTGTCGGCGAGAGGGACATACTCCGGCCGCAATTCCTGCAATTGGCCGCGCGCGGCCTGGGCGATCTCGTTCAGGCCATCCAGCGACTTCTGCCCGGTGACAAACAGCAGCGACTGGCCGACCAGACGCGCCATCGCTTCGGCACACTCAGTGGCGTCAAACAGCTTGTGTTGATAGATGAAGGCGTTGCGGCAACTGCGCTCGTAGGCGGCCTCCGAAAAGCGCGACGAGACGATCTCCTGTGCCGCGCCCGCGCACTCGCCGCCACCCAGTTGCAGCACCTTGAAGGCGCCCGCCTCGCCGTGATCGCTCAACAGCGCGGGGACATCTTCCGGATTGACCACGGTGAGATCGGCAAGCAGTTCCTTGAAGGAGTCCTTGCCGCGTCGGCGTGTCCACTGAAAAAACGTCTCACCGTTGACGCGGTCTTTTGCAAAGGTTTCCTGCACGCGCGCAATGGCCTGCTCGACGCGCAAGGCGGGCACCGAGACGCTCTTGAAGCCCAGGCCGCCTTCCGCACGGCCGTCGCCGCCGAAATACATCTGATAGTGCGGCACCAGTTTGCCGTGCAGACGGTTGCCTTCGCCGTAGATGCCGATGTCGCCGGTCTCCGGCTGCGCGCAGCCGTTGTGGCAGCCGCTGGCGCGGATGCGCAGATCGGCCGCACCACCGCTCAACTTCGCGCCGATGATTTTTGATGAGGTGATCCCTAAGCGGCAGGTCGAGGTGCCGGGGCAGGCGACCACATCGTCGCCGGTCGTGGGCTCAGCCAGACCTAACGGCGCGAGAGCATTGCGCAATGCATCAATGCGCGCATCCGGCACGTTCATAATCATCAGGTTCTGATCCTGCGAGGTGCGGATGTCGCTCAAGCCTTCGTCTTGCATGATCCTGGCGATGCCGCGCAGTTGCGGAGCAGTGATGTCGCCGATTTTGAGGCTGATGGGAAATACGTTGAGGCCGGTTTGCTTTTGCGCGAACACCCGGCGCGGCGCGCCCATGCCGCAGGCCTCGCCGGGCTCTACCACACCCGTCCAGTCAGCCTTGGGATACGCTTTGCCTGCGAACGCCGCCTTGGTGCGCACATATTCTTCTTTGTATTTCTCGATGAAGCCTGCCGGGCCGAAGCGGTCCACCAGAAATTTGATGCGTGCCTTGGCGCGCTTGACGCGATCCGAATAGCGATGGTGCAGGGAGACGATGGCCTCCATGCAGGGTAGTAAATCCTGTTCCTCGATGAACTCCTCGATGGTGATCGCCTCGTGCGGCTTGTGGCCCAAGCCACCGCCCGCCAGCACCTTAAAACCGTAGCGTCCGCCCTTTTGTACCGCCACCACGCCGAGGTCGTGCATCATGCCCTGCGCGCAGTCGTGCTCGCAGCCGGAGAAGCTGATCTTGAACTTGCGCGGCAGATGTTGCGTAAGAGGGTGGCGCAGAAAATGCGCCACTGCACCGTCCATCACCGGTATGACATCCAAGTGTTCGCGCGGGCACACGCCGGCCAGCGGGCAGGCGGTGACGTTGCGCACCGTGTTGCCGCACGCCTCGCGCGTGGTGAGCCCGGACGCGGCCAGGTGGCGCAGCGCCGCGGGTGTGTCGGCGGTGGGGACGTAGTGGATCTGAAAATCCTGGCGCGTGGTGACGTGCACCACGTCGTGCTGGACGTACTGCTCCAGCACCTCGGCGATGGCGACCAATTGATGCGGCAACATCTTGCCGCCCGGCACCTTGACGCGGATCATGTGCACACCGTCCTGGCGCTGGCCGTAAACGCCTTGCTGCAGGCGCGTGGCCATGAAGCGGTCAACATCCAGCTCCTTGCCTAAAAAGCTCCCCACCGCTTGTTCGTAGCGCTCGATCTCGTCGAGATTGACCAATACTGTTGGATCGTTCATAACTTTCTCCTTAAACTTAAACGCGCAACTTAATGCGCGATCAACCTAAATCCGACCAGCATCAACATGCTGGCGAGTGCGATACGTAACGTCTTTTCCGGGATGTTGACGCTCATGTGGCTGCCCAGATAAATGCCCGGCAGCGAACCCAATAACAGACTTCCCAGCAGCACGAAGTCCACGTTGCCCATGCCGAGGTGCCCCAAACCCGCCACCAGGGTGAGCGGCACGGCGTGCGCGATGTCCGAACCGACGATTTTAGTGGTGTGTATCAGCGGATACAATAAAAATAACGCCACCACGCCTATCGCGCCCGCACCGATAGAGGTGAGCGTAACCAGCGTGCCCAACACCGCGCCCGTCACCATCGTAGCGGCAGAGAGGCCCGCACCGGCGGCCGGCGACTTGAACCACCGGTGGCGTTGCAATTGCACCTTAAAAATCAACGCAAACGCGGTCAGAATCACCGCCACGCCTATGAGGGGGACAATCAGCACGTCCACCTTCCAGCCTTGGGTGCTCAAGTATTGCAGCAGCCAGAGAGTCAACAACGATGCAGGCAAACTGCCCGCCGCGAGCAGGCCGACGATGCTCCAGTCTATGGTGCCCTTGCGTCCGTGTACCCAGACCCCGCCTACCTTGGTGATGCAGGCGAACAACAGATCCGTGCCCACTGCCTTGACCGGCGGGACGCCGAACAGGATCAGCAGCGGCGTCATCAGCGAGCCGCCGCCGACGCCGGTAAGGCCGACCAATATGCCGACTGCAAAACCTGATAAAGTATAGGCCCAATCCATATAAATCCTTGCGGCGCCTCAAAAGTGCCCTGCAACGACGGAAACTATAGCAGGATTTATATGCTCAATAAAGAATATGATAGTATAAACATATACTATTTGGTTT
>CAYUAZ010000202.1:2676-3956 GCA_964442865.1 uncultured Gammaproteobacteria bacterium | reverse complement strand
TCACCGATACGCCCGTTCGTCTTTTCTCAAAGTGTTTTGCGCCGCTTTCGGTGGCGCGCAGCGCGGGTATGGGGTTGGCCGGTCTGTTTCCGCCGCTCAAACAGGCGCTGATGCGCCGCAGCATGGGCGTCGCCGGCTGGCAGTCGCGTCTGGCGCGGGGCTTGGCGTTATGAAGCCACTTGCCACGCCGATGATAGACACCCCTCGGATCGAGCTTATCAAAAACAGCTTTGACGTAGACGACACGGTGTTTCACGGCCTCATGGCGCTCGGGGTATTGAAGGAGCTGGGCATCAAATCGAGTGGCCCGCAGCATAAACTCTGGTTCAAGTTCATGCAGCGCACCGGGCGCTTCAGCGAAGCCCCGGATTATCCCGTCTGGACTCAAGACGAATTTCTGGAATACGCTGGAATCGTTTTGGCGATGAGCGAGACTGCTCACCCGTTGTTTCCCTATGCGCGCGACGGGGTGGCGGCCATCACTGAATTTACACTAGAGCACTTGCGCGATTACGAGCATCTTATCAACGTCGGCGCCAGTATCAACCGTCCGCCTTACGAAATAATAAGGATATAACCATGTCCGGTAACAGCTTTGGAAAATCATTCGTGGTAACTACTTTTGGCGAAAGCCACGGGCCGGCGCTGGGCTGCATCGTGGATGGCTGCCCGCCCGGCATGGAATTATCCGAAGCCGATATTCAACCGGACCTGGACCGGCGCAAGCCGGGGCAGTCGCGCCATGTGAGCCAGCGGCGCGAGGAAGATCGGGTGCAAATCCTGTCGGGCGTGTTCGAGGGGAGAACCACCGGCGCGCCGATTGGCTTGCTGATACACAACACCGATCAGCGCCCCAAGGATTACTCCAACATCGGCCAGACCTTCCGCCCCGGCCACGCCGACTACACCTACACGCAAAAATACGGCTTCCGCGATTATCGCGGCGGCGGGCGCTCCTCCGCGCGGGAGACCGCGATGCGCGTCGCCGCCGGTGCGATCGCCAAAAAATATCTACATGAGCGTTACGGCGTGGTGATACGCGGCTATCTCGCGCAACTGGGGCCGATCAAGATTCAACATCTCGACTGGAGTGAAGTCGGCAACAATCCCTTTTTCTGCCCGGATAAAAACAAGGTCGCCGAGATGGAAGAATTCATGGATCGCCTGCGTAAGGAAGGCGACTCCGTTGGCGCGCGCATCAACATTGTGGCGAGCCACATGCCGGTGGGTCTGGGCGAACCGGTATTCGACAAATTGGATGCCGACATCGCGCACGCCAT
>CAYUAZ010000202.1:0-2666 GCA_964442865.1 uncultured Gammaproteobacteria bacterium | reverse complement strand
GGGATCAACGCCGTCAAGGGGGTCGGGATCGGCGCGGGCTTCGCCAGTATCGAGCAGAAAGGAACCGAGCACCGCGACGAGATCACGCCCAAGGGTTTCCTGAGCAACAACGCGGGCGGCATGCTGGGCGGCATTTCATCGGGCCAGGATATTCTGGTCAGCATCGCGCTCAAGCCTACCTCCAGCCTGCGCCTGCCCGCGCAGAGCATCAACCTGCAAGGCGAAGCTATGGAGATGGTCACCCACGGTCGCCACGACCCCTGCGTCGGCATCCGCGCCACCCCCATCGCCGAAGCCATGCTGGCGCTGGTGTTGATGGACCACGCGCTGAGAAACCGGGCGCAGAACATGGACGTGGTGCGGACTACGCCCCTAATACCGGGATTGAGTTGACCGCCGTGCCGCGTTGTGCTAGTATAGGCCGAATTCTGGTCAACCTGAAAAGAGCCCAACCATGATTACCCTGCCGTTGTCCGAAGTCAAGATGAAGCTGAGTAGGCTGGTGGAAAGGGTGGGCGCCAGCGACGAAGCAGTGGTCATCACCAAGAACGGCCGCCCTGCCGCAGTGCTGGTGAGCCCGGAAGAGTTTGATAGCTGGAAAGAAACCGTTGCCGTGCGCGGCGATGAAGCCTTGCGGCAGGAAATCAAGGCGGGATTGACCGCGCTAAAAGGCAAGAAAGCCAAACTCTATACATTGGAACAGCTATTCAACAAATAGTCGCTTGACCGTATGGCCATCCCGCAGGGTCACGGATGAATCAGCCCTTCTACCGCCTCAGAATTCCCGATGAAGTGGCGAGATTGATCCGTGGCCTGCATCCGCACTTAAAGAAAAAGCTCAAGGCTTCATTACAAACCATACTGTCCGATCCGCGCTCCGGCAAGGCGTTAAAAGAAGAGCTTGCCGGATTATGGAGTTTTAGAGTCAGCCGATTCCGGATTATTTACCGGATGCGTGGCGCCAAACAGATCGAAATCGTCGCCGTCGGCCCGCGCGAACGCATCTATGATGAAACCTTCAAACTGATACGAAAGGAACAGCACAGGTAAAGTACATGTTGCGGTTCTCATTCTTGCCACTTGTCACTCGCCACTCGTAACTGCTTTTATGCCCTACTGGCGTCTCTCCGGCTTTTACCTTTTTTACTTCGCCACGCTGGGTGTGCTGGTTCCCTACTGGAGCCTGTATCTGAAATCCGCCGGCTTCGACGCGGTGGCCATTGGTCACCTGATGGCATTGTTGTCCCTGACGCGCATCGTCGCGCCCAACGTGTGGGCCTGGCTCGCAGATCACCACGAGCAGCGCATGCGTATGGTGCGGCTCACCACCTTCCTTACCGTGGTCGCCTTTACAGGGGTATTTTTCGGCGCCCAATTCTGGTGGCTGGCAGGGGTAATGCTGCTGTTCAGTTTTTTCTGGAATGCTCCGCTGCCGCTGCTGGAGGTCACCACCATGCGCCACCTGGGGCACCGCGCCGGCGCCTATGGACGTGTGCGTTTGTGGGGATCTATGGGTTTCATTATAAGCTCCACGGCGCTGGGGCTCCTGATAGACGCGCGCGGGCTGTGGTGGATTCTTCCGGCGCTGCTTGTGCTCATGGTCGGTATCTGGCTATTCGCCATGGTGCTGCCGGAATCCGAGGTGCCGATCCATGCAGAGCATCCCACGCCGTTTCTAAAGGCCATCCTGCGCCCGGAAGTCGGTGCGTTTCTGCTCGCCTGTTTTCTGATGCAGGCCAGCCACGGACCGTATTACACATTTTATTCGATTTATCTGGAGACGCATGGCTACAGTAAAACCCTGATCGGGGCATTGTGGGCGTTCGCCGTGCTGTGTGAAATCGGTGTGTTCCTGCTGATGCCGCGCATCATGGTGCGGATAGCCCTGCGCAGGGTATTGATGGCGAGCTTCGCGCTGGCCGCGTTGCGCTGGCTGCTGATCGGCTATTTCCCCGAGAACCTGTCGCTGCTGATCTTCGCCCAACTGTTGCACGCGGCAACCTTCGGCATGTTTCACTCCGCCGGCATGCAGATCGTGCACCGCTTTTTCACCGGCCGTCACCAGTTCCGTGGCCAGGCGATCTATGGCAGCCTGAGTTTTGGCGGCGGCGGCGCCCTGGGTAGCCTGTTCAGCGGCTATCTGTGGGCGAGCGCTGGACCTACTGCCACTTTCTCCGTGGCTGCCCTGTTGAGCCTGGGCGCGCTTGTGGTCGCCTGGCGGCTGTTGAGCGACCAGGTGTAAGCCTTACTGTTTCGCGTCGTCAACAATCGGCGTAAAATGGAGACTTTTACGCGGTTCTCCGCTCGAACACTACTATGTCCGGCATAACTCTCTACGACAAACTCTGGGACGCACATGTGGTGCGCGCCGAGCCCGATGGCACGGCGCTGATCTACATAGACCGTCACCTGGTGCACGAAGTCACCTCGCCGCAGGCGTTTGAGGGGCTGCGTATTGCCGGGCGCAAACCGTGGCGCAGGGATGCGAATCTCGCCGTGGCCGACCATAACGTTCCCACCACCGACCGCGACAAACCCGTGGCTGATCCCGTCTCGCGTATTCAGATCGAAACACTGGATGATAACTGCGCGGAATTCGGCATCACCGAATTCAAGATGAATGACGTGCGCCAGGGCATCGTGCATGTGGTCGGGCCGGAGCAGGG
>CAYUAZ010000201.1:2510-3962 GCA_964442865.1 uncultured Gammaproteobacteria bacterium | reverse complement strand
CTTCGCGTGCCGTCTTGGGAGCGGGGGAATGTGAAAGGCCCAACGCCACCATAACCTGGCAAGGTGGGGCAAGGGCCGCCGTAAGTGGGGTGGCTCTCGTCTGCCCCGGGTTTTCCGCCGATTGCCTGGAGACGCTTGAGGAGGTCGCAATGCAAAACCGCGATATCTTTCTCAACGCAGGCGGCGAAAGCTATCACTACATCCCTGCGCTCAACGACCATCCCGAACACATTAAAGCCTTGGTGCAGATCATCAAGCTGCACAGCCAAGGCTGGCTGGAATCAGACGCGAACATGGATCAGCAGGTTCGTGGTGCCGAGATGAGCAAGCGGCGCGCACTCGATCTGGGTGCAAAACAGTAAACTATTCTGCGCACGTCCCGAGGCAAAAAGTACGGCGCAGATGTTTTGGGTACTCTGAAAAATTCCAACCATTGAATTTGCAGAGACGAAATGCAGACCGTAGAAACTTAAAATTTTATTGCACTCTTGACTTTTGTGGTTATAATTACCCACACCATAACTGGAGCGGAGTAAATAATTATGCGTAAAACTAAATCTGCAGCGAAAAAACCCGTGAAAAAGATGGCCAAGAAAAAAGTAACCCGGGCAAAAAAGAGCGTAGCTAAGAAAGGTGCAATGGCTATGGCCGGAGCATTTGCAAAGAAGATGGCAGCAAGAGAACGAAAGGCGCTCGCCCGCGCCAAGGCCGCCGCCAGAAGGATGAAGGCCGCAGTTGCCAAGGCTGCCGCACAGATGCGTGCAGCCAAGGACAGGGCGTTAAGTGCATTCGAGAAAAAGTGGGAGCGCAAATATCACGCCACCCAGGCCGCAAAGAAGCGGGCCGCCGCCAAGAGAAGGCTTGCCCGCAAAAAGGCCGCTCGCATAGCGGCACGGATGGCGCGTATGGCAGCCGCAAGAGGCTAACAACCCTCAAGCACACTGAGCTCTCTCCGGGCTTCCCGGAGAGAGCTCAGGTTTTTTAAGTTATTCCCTCAAAAATTTGTACATCCACCGATGTCCCGGCCTCCACGGCGCCGGCCTCCATGGGTAAGACAATAAAACAGTTCGCCTCGCTCATCGAGCTTAGGATGCCGGAGCCTTGTTCGCCGGTGCTGCGGACAATTAATTGGCCGGCCCCATCCCTTTCCAGGATTCCACGCTGAAACTCCATACGTCCAGGCGCCTTTCTCAGGTGCGAGGCGCAAGGAACCTTGAATAAAATACCGGATGTTTTGGGTAGCCCCATCAGACGGCGCAAGGCGGGTTGTACGAGTTGATAAAATGTCGCCATCACTGAAACCGGATTGCCCGGCAGGCCGAAAAACCAGATATTTTTAATCTTGCCGAAGGCCAGCGGACGGCCGGGTTTCATGGCGATCTTCCAGAAATTGACCGCACCCAGTTTTTCCAAGGTCTCTTTAACAAAGGCTGCGGCGCCCACCGAGACACC
>CAYUAZ010000201.1:1689-2500 GCA_964442865.1 uncultured Gammaproteobacteria bacterium | reverse complement strand
CACAGCGGCGGCGCGCAGAAACGCAGCCTCCACGCCCTCCCTGCGGTCACGCACGATGCCGAGATCCACAGGTTCTATGCCCATGCGTGTCAGCATTCCATATAAGGTATAGCGATTGCTGTCATAAATCTCGCCGGGGCCGAGCGACTCACCCACCGAGCGCAGCTCGTCGCCGGTGGTGAATACCGCCACGCGCGGCAGTTGGAAAGCGGTTATTTCCTTGATACCCAGTGAGGCCAGCAGGCCAAGCTGCGCAGGTCCGATCCGCATCCCGGCGGGTATGGCCACTTCGCCCACGGCAAGATCCTCGCCTGCCTGACGCACGTTTTGTCCCGGCTTGTGTCCGGCGCCGATGCGTATCACGTCACCGTCACGCTCGGCCAGCTCCTGCATGACAATGGTATCGGTACCCACCGGCAGCATCGCGCCAGTCATGATGCGCGCGCACTCTCCCGGTTTTACCGTGCCGCTAAAGGGTGTGCCCGCCCAAGCCGTTCCAACGACATGCAATTCGAGTGTTCCGCTCACCGGCAAATCACTGCTGGAAATGGCGTACCCATCCATTGCCGAATTGGTGTGCGCAGGGACGTTCATCGTGGAACGGATGTCCCCGGCGAGCACGCGTCCCAAGCCCGCACGCAGCGCGACGGTTTCTCTTCCATTGAGCGGCTGTATCGCGTCCCCTATACGTTGCAGGGCCTCGGCAACCGTGAGTGAGTTGGGATCATACTCTTGCATAGTGGTTTTCGGCTCGCGCTTCGCACAACTGATGGTCTTGAGGCGTGTTGATATTCAAGAAAGCCTCGGGTTG
>CAYUAZ010000201.1:0-1679 GCA_964442865.1 uncultured Gammaproteobacteria bacterium | reverse complement strand
CCGGCGCCCCATGCTTGTTTTATCCAGCACGTGTCTGATGATCTGGTGAATGACGGCGGCATCATGGACTTGTGGGTCCGCGAGGCGCGCATCTTCAAGTACGGCAGCGGCACCGCGTCGAACTTCTCGTCGCTGCGCGGTGAGGGCGAGCCCCTTTCGGGCGGCGGGAAATCGTCCGGGCTGATGAGCTTTCTAAAAATCGGCCACCGCCAAACGATGACAGCGCAACCAATCCTCCACTTTACGTCCTCCGCCCAGGAGATAGCCGTGCAGGTTGGGAGCAAGAGTGCGAGGTATCATAGTATAGATAGGTTGCAGGCGCAGTCCATCATGCACCGTACATAGCTCCGCATTTTCTCCCAGCAGCGTCATCAGCATGCGCTGCACCAAGTCGTTAGGGATCAGAGGCGAGTCACAAGGCGCTGTGACGATATAGTCAGTCTGTGCCGCACACATCGCACTGTGCATCCCCGCCAGCGGGCCGCAGTAGCCATCCAGTTTATCAGTCACCAAGGGAAGACCGTAACTTGCGTAGCGTGCATGATTACGGTTGGCGTTAATCATGACCTTGCTAACCTGTGGCGTCAATCGAGCCAGTGTATGTTCCACCAAAGGCTTGCCCGCAAACTCCAGCAGTCCCTTGTCCACCCCGTTCATGCGGCGCGCACGTCCGCCCGCAAGAATAACGCCGGTAATGGTGGGGGGTGTGAAGTGCATAAGCACCCTCTAGCAAACCTCATACCATATGAGAAATAACCCGTAAGGGGTATTTACTCACCAATCCCTACCCTTATTGCACCAACTCCGTGTAGGGGGCCGCGCCGTTGCTTCTCTTTGGTGCAGATTTATCTGCGGGTCTCCTGCGGTGACTCGTAATGAAATAAAAATGTGAGATTCAACAATTAGATAGCTGCAGAAACTGCACTTGGCCCGTAACTTGCTACGCGGTCTTAAATAGGATTTGCAGCGCGAGGCCTCAGATGAAAGAAAAGTTGGTGTTAATCGGTAATGGCATGGCGGGCGTACGCACGCTGGAAGAGCTGTTGAAAGTCGCACCGGATAAATACGAGATCACCGTATTTGGTTCAGAGCCCTACGGCAACTATAACCGCATCCTGCTGTCTCCCGTGCTGGCGGGTGAAAAGACCGTAGCGGAGATCATGCTGAATGATATGCAGTGGTATGCGGACAATGGCATTACGCTGCACTGTGGTAAAGAGGTGGTGGAGATAGACCGCGCCAAGCGCAAGGTTATCGCCGATGATGGCGCCAGTGCCGACTATGATCGTCTGCTGTTGGCAACCGGCTCGAATCCATTTGTCGTCCCGGTGCCGGGCCATCAATTACCCGGGGTGGTGACGTTCCGGGATATCCACGATGTTCAATTAATGATGGATGCGTCCAAGCAGTCTCGGCACGCCGTGGTGATAGGCGGCGGGCTGTTGGGTCTGGAGGCGGCGAACGGATTGATACGCCAGGGCATGAATGTCACGGTGGTGCATATCCACGAAACCCTGATGGAGCGTCAGCTCGACAGGGTGGCAGGCGAGATGCTGCGCAAATCGCTGGAAGAACGTGGCATGCACTTCCATATGCCCGCGCAAACCGTGGAGATTCTGGGCGAGGATCGCGTGCGTGGCGTGCGTTTCAAGGATGGCTCCGAGCTCTACGCCGACCTC
>CAYUAZ010000200.1:0-3974 GCA_964442865.1 uncultured Gammaproteobacteria bacterium | reverse complement strand
AGAATGCACTGCGTTACTGCTGGGGTTTGCCGCACTGGCTGCAAAACTTGGTGCCTGCTGGCAGTTCCGCGCCGCAGCCGGATCATTTACCGGGGTTGCCGGGCTTTTGGCTAAGCCGTTTCCAGCCGGGCAGGTGATGAAGCGCGAGGGTTGCAAAAATCAGCCCTCCCGTGAGGATCGCCAACACATACATCCCGAAAGCGCTGGCCATGCCCACCGCCGCTGTCGCCCAAAGCGTTGCGGCGGTCGTGAGTCCTGCAATACCCCCCTTACCCTGAAAAATGACGCCCGCTCCGATAAAGCCTATGCCGGTGACGACTTGCGCCGCGATACGGGTCGGATCATTGGCCACATGGGCGGATATCAAACTGAATGCGCAAGCCCCTATAGAGATCGCCATGTAAGTTCGAATGCCCGCGTCGCTCACATGGTACTCTCTTTCCCAGCCGATCAAGCCTCCTATCAGCGCAGCGAGAATCATGCGCGAGGCATAAAGAAGTTCAGTTTCGATATCCATTTTCTTCGTTCATCTCCGCATGCCTATACAACGGCTACAATCGCCAGCGCTGTGCCGTACCGTACCAAAAAGCTTTGCAGCCAAGGCACGCGGTTCACCCCCCTTGCCATAGGCCGTGCGGCGTCTCTTCTGCCTTATGTTTTTCCAGCGCCTGCCGTCATGGGCGGGCGGTTTACAATTCCCGGACTTCCACCTCGGTCATCTCCGCGCCGAACCGCGACATTTTCACGAACCTCAGCGCGAAGCGACGGTTTTCCTTGGCGTAGACATGGGTCTCTCCTGTGGGGGAGGCGGCGGTCACTTGTCCGGCGAATTCCAGCGCCGCCATCTCGCGGGTATAAAACGCAACGACCTCGGCGAAACCGGCCTCGCCCTGATAGGCCACGCTCTTTTTCTGCTCCTGGATGCCGAAGGCGACTCGTACCATGCCGGGAAAGCGCGGGATGCCCGCAATGTCCTCGCCTCCCACGTCCTGCCTGGGCAGGGCCGCGCCCGGCGCCCACTCCTCGATCTTGCGCGCCAGTCCGGGGCTCAATTCCGCGACTCGCTCCTTGAGTCCAGGCAACGCCTCCTCGGCCTTTTGCATGGACTGCGCGGCGATTTGCTTGCCGCCGGCGAGCCACTGAGGCAGCCTGTCCGTGACGAGGCCAATGCCGGCGATAACCCCCCAGACGAGGAGCGCAAGTAAAATCACCAGGCCCAGACCGCCGATCCAGAACCACCTGTTCATGCCTGCCCCTCAGTCGAACAAATCGCGCAGGAAGGACTTGCGCGGCTTGCCCCGGTACTCGTCGTCGTCGCGGTAGTGGCGCTCGGGCCCGCGCGCGCGATCGGGGGAATCGCTGCCCGGCCGGTCGCCGATCTGGCGCTCCGCGTGCTCGATGAACTTGTCCAGCTCGCCGCGATCCAGCCACACACCGCGACATTCGGGGCAGTAGTCAATCTCGATTCCTTGGCGCTCAGTCATCATCAGATTCGCTTCTTTGCATACTGGGCATTTCATGATCTTACTCCTTCTGTTGAACGTATTTTACTTCCTCGATTATTCTGTGAAGTCCGCGCCCATGCTGGACGCGGACAGGATGCTTATTTCGGCATTGGCATGGATTCTTGCTGACCTTGGTGTTCCATCATTTGATCCATCATCATCTGCATCATCTCCATGTGTTTTTCCATCATATCGCCCCCTTTCATTCCACTTTTCATGTCGTCACCCTCATCCATGTCGTCACACATACCGCACATCATCTTCATGCCTTCGCGCATGCTTTGCATATGCTGTTGCATGAGTTTCTGGCGTTCCTTGGGGTCCGTGGTTTTGCGGATTTCTTCCATCTGTGCTTGCATTTTTTTCATCTGCTCCTGCATCTGGCCCATTTGCATACCGGTTTGTTTGTCTGCGGTACTCGCGGTCTTGCCTGATTTGGCTGGCGCGGCTTTTTTATCCTGCTCCGGGTGGTGTGCGTCATCGGCAAACGCAAGAGGTGCGGATAGCGCAACTGTAGTGAGTGCGGCAAATAAAATTGATTTTTTCATGATGTATCTCCTTAAGTTAATGTGAAAAAGTGACTGTTGTTTTTAGCGATTACTCTTTACTTCTTTTGCAAGTCCTCGCGTTTCTGCAAGTACTCTTCGCGTTCAATTTCTCCCCGAGCATATCGTTCCTCCAGGACGGCCAGCACCTCGGGCTTTCTTTCACCGTCCGGGGTGTTCGTGCGGCGACCACCCATCAGGTACTTCACCGCCGCCAACAACAGCAGTATCGGAATCAGCCAGAAAAACGCCATACCTAGCCACCCAAACCAATGCCAGCCCATGCCGTAGCCTTCATAATTCATCCACATTTCACTCTCCTTCAGTTTGGACGTTGAGCAAATACGCGTCTGCCTCGATGAAACCGCCAGCGTGCAGCGTTTCTCCTATGTGGCGGCATGCGCCTGCTATAACCCAGAATCGCTTGCAGCTCCGCCGGAGTCGGCGCGGCAATCTCCATGCCGCTGTTTCGCCTCATCCATTGCATGCGTTGCTAATCCAGGTTTAGCAAGGCTCTGATCTGTCCCTCTATCAGGCCATCCACGGGGATGACGCGCGCCTCATCAATAATCAGAACGGGACAATGACGGATCTGGAAACGCTCCACGAGTTCCGGGTGTTCTTCAGCGTAGCAACGCTCATACGTGAGACCCAGATCCCGCAACTCCTGCTCGATGCTGCTGCAGTGGCAGGTACGGGTGGTAAGCAGCTTGATGTCCATAGAGACCTCCGTCTTTAATGACCGCAGCACATGCATTTGCCGTGCATCTCGCCACCCATCATGCGCATGGTCTCGCGCATTTGCTGCATGTGTTCCCGTATAAGCCGCTGCTGTTCCTGGGGGTCCTGGGACTGATGGATCTTTTCCATGTTCGCTTGCATCTGCTGCGTGCGCACCTTCACCTTCGCCCTGGACTCATCGGCCTCCGCACTGCGTGCTTCTTCGGGCCAGCCTACCGCGACGGACACTCGCTCCAGCCGTTGCCTGACCTCGCTCGCCAACGCAGTGATCTCGGGTTTGTTCACCAGTTCCAGCACCGCGTTCGGGTCCATGAACTCGACGTACACCGCGCCGGCCTCGTCCTGCCGCACCACCACGTTGCACGGCAGCAGCAGGCCGATCGAAGGCTCGGCCTGCAAGGCGCGGTGCGCAAGCGGCAGGTTGCAGGCGCCGAGGATGCGGTAGGGCGGCGCGGCCGGTTCAAGCGTTTTACGCCGGGTGATAAACATAAACAGTCATCAGCAGAATGTGATCTACCTGTCATTTTCCGTATAGCCCAGCAAGCGTAACGCGTTAACCACAACCACCACGGTTGAACCCTCGTGCACCAATACCGCGATGCCGATGCCGGCCCAGCCAAACAGGGTGGCGGGAATCAGCAGCGCCACCACGCCCAGCGACACATACAGATTCTGGCGGATGATGCGCCTTGAAGCGCGGCTCAAGGCCACGGCGAACGGCAGCCTGGCGAGATCGTCGGCCATCAGCGCCACGTCCGCGGTTTCCAGCGCCACGTCGGTGCCGGCGCCGCCCATGGCGATGCCGACCGTGGCGCGCGCCATGGCCGGGGCGTCGTTGACGCCGTCGCCGATCATGGCCACTTGCCCGTAGCGTTGCCCGAGTTCCTCCATTGCCTTGACCTTGTCTTCCGGCAACAGGCCCGCTTTCACTTCGTCGAGGCCCACCGCGTTGGCGATGGCGCGGCCCACGCGTTCGTTGTCGCCGGTGAGCATGATGGTTTTGCGGATGCCGGTGCGGTGCAGGCGTTCCAGTACCTGCTTCACCCCGGCGCGTGGTGTGTCGGCCAGGGCCACGACGCCGAGAAACTGTCCGCCCAACTGGATCAGCATGATGGTTTTACCTTCCGTCTGCAGGCGTTCTGCGTGTTGCTGAATCGCTTCGGGGATGGCTTCGCCGTCGAAC
>CAYUAZ010000199.1:0-4003 GCA_964442865.1 uncultured Gammaproteobacteria bacterium | reverse complement strand
AAATGAAGAAAAGAAAAAATCACATTTTTTCTTTTCGTCTCTGAAAATTCCATGGATGGAATTATTCGGAGTTTCCATAGTAAAATAGTCAACAATTATGGCCGCCCTGTACACCCTCAAGATTCTGACCGACTTCGCCAGCGCGCATACCCTGCGCGACTATCCCGGCGATTGCAACCGCATGCACGGCCACAACTGGAAGGTGGAGGTCGAGGTCGTCGCGCGGCAGTTGGACGAGGTCGGCATGGGTGTGGACTTCAAGGTCATCAAAGAGGCGGCCCGCGCACTCGCCAAGCGTCTCGACCATCACTATTTGAACGACATCGAGCCGTTTGACAAGGTCAATCCGACTGCGGAAAACATCGCCGCCTATTTTTATCAGGGCCTGTCGCAGCGGCTCAACGATACCCGGGTGCGGGTCAGCGCCGTCACGCTGTGGGAGACGGAGCGCGCCTGCGTGCGTTACAGCGACGAAGCGGTCGAAGCGATCAAACCCCGGCGCGCGCACGTCCAGGAGGATACAGCCGTATGAAAATCGCAGCCAAGCCGGACAACATTCTCCCCATCGCCGACGTGCAGGGTTCTGCCGACACCCGCCGTATCGCCATCAACAAGGTGGGCATCAAGTCTATCCGCCACCCGGTGCGGGTGCGTGATCGCAGTTGCGGCGAGCAGCACACTATCGCCAGCTTCAACATGTACGTGAGCCTGCCGCACAATTTCAAGGGCACCCACATGTCGCGCTTCGTGGAGATCCTCAACGAGCATGAGCGCGAGATCTCGGTCGCCTCCTTCAAGGACATCCTGCACGAAATGGCCGAGCGGCTGAGCGCCGACGCCGGACACATCGAGATGAGCTTTCCTTACTTCATCAACAAGACCGCGCCGGTGTCGGGCGTGCAAAGTCTGATGGACTACGATGTCACCTTTATCGGTGAGGTGGTGAATAAAAAAACCGGCTTCACCCTTAAAATCGTGGTGCCCGTCACCAGCCTGTGCCCCTGCTCCAAGGAGATCTCCGCCTACGGCGCGCACAACCAGCGCTCGCACGTCACCGTGCAGGTGCGCACGCAGGGCTTCGTCTGGATCGAAGAACTGATAGACATGATCGAAAAACAGGCGTCCTGCGAGCTGTATGGCCTGCTCAAGCGGCCGGATGAAAAATACGTCACCGAACGCGCCTACGATAATCCCAAGTTCGTGGAAGACATGGTGCGCGACATCGCCGCCGTGTTTAATAAAGACGAACGGATTGAGGCCTATGTGGTGGAGTCCGAGAATTTCGAATCCATCCACAACCACTCGGCCTATGCGATGATTGAACGGGACAAGATTGGGGGGGAGGGCTAGAAAAAACGTGAGGGGTGAGTCACGCAGCTGCCTTACGCTTCCTCTGAGCCTGTGCCAAATCCCACGTCGCTTGTAGATTCATCCAAAATTTTGCGGTGGCGCCGGTGGCTGCGGCTAAATCCAGCGCGCTGTCAGCCGTGACGCCGCACTTGCCGCTAATAAAGACGTTGAGCCTGCTGCGCGTCCAACCGATCTTCTCCGCAAATGTGGTTTGCGTCGTGCCGGCCGGCTTTAAAAATTCTTCCGAGAGAATCTCACCGGGATGAAACGGGTTTTTCATCATATCCACTCACCTTTCAATGGTAATCCTCAATAATTACGCCAAGCGCGTTGCCGATCTGCCACTGAAACACCACTCGCCATTGATCGTTAATCCTGATCGAATAACGGCCTTTACGATCACCCTTGAGCTTTTCAAACCGGTTGCCGGGTAGCGCCGCCAGGTCCTGTAATGTTTCCGCATCATCGAGCATCTGGAGCTTACGCCGGGCATTGGCCCGTAACTCGGGCGGGAATTGACGGGTGGCACGCGATACTCTGTCATTAAACAAGTCTTCCGCCAGCGCGTTGCCGAATGTCCGGATCACATGTGTGATGTTGCTGTAACTCTATAACTTTGTCAAGTGCCGGCACGTCCATGTACCGCACGCAGGCTGTTGAAAAGAGATTTTCAACAGCCTGCTAATGTTTCTTCCGCAACTCCATCACCTTTTCCTTGTGCTGAATTTCCAGTTTCCCCAGGAACGACATCCCCAGCAGCACCTCGGTGGGGCTGTCGCCGACGATGACAGCGGCGTCAACGTCGCGCAATTCGATCCCGCCGACCTTGACCTTGGCCAGTTTGACTATAAAAGACTCCGCCAGACCCGCAGCGGTATTCATCATCGCGCGCTGGCCGTCGAGACGATAGCTTAGGCCTAAGCGTTTCGCCTCGTTGGCGTTCATGGCGATGAAGGTGGCGCCGGTGTCCACCAGAAAGTTCACCGGCTGGCCGTTGATGCTGCCGACCGTCATGTACATGCCCGCCGGATTGGGATAAACCTGAACGGCGGTGTGTTTGGGCGCGGCGAATTGAGTGTTGACCTGGCTGCCCAGCGGATAGCTGCGGCGCTTGCCGTCCACTTCGAGCACCGCGCCGTTGCTGCTGGCGGATATCAGGGTGACACCCTCCGGGCTGGTTTGTCCCGGCGTGAGGCTGCGCTGTTTGCCGTTGATGTTGACCACGGCCTTGTCCTTGAACAGCCCCAGCACCATGATGTCACCCCCCGCCGCTGGCAGGCTGGCAAGCGCCGCCAGTATTCCCGCTATTTTGATAAATCGCATGCTTCTTTCTCCAGATCTTCGATGGCATCGAGAAGTGATACAAATCGCGTGCCAAAGGGAGTCAGCGTGTATTCGACGTGCGGCGGGATTTCGGGAAACTCGCTGCGCCGGAATATTCCGTAGTTGACCAGCTTGCGCAGGCGCTGGTTCAACACCTTGGCGGTAAGCCCTTCTACGCTGCGCTCTATCGCGCCGGGCCGATGCACTCCCTGGCGCACCCGTTGCAACACCGCCAAGGACCATTTACAGCCGACGATGTCCTCGACAATTCTGCTCACCGGCGGTTGTTTTGCGGCAGGCTGCAAAATTTTTTTAACGTTTGCACTCATAAAGATGCACCGAAAAGTACCTATCCCACCAAACAGTGGTTACTTACCGCACGACCCGAAACGGATTATGTTTGCAACCTCAAGTTGGTTTATAACCTAAGGAGGACATCGTGATGTATAACGTCAAAAGATTCAAGTCGGTGATAATGCTGCTGGTGCTGAGCCTGGGCCTGGCGCCTTATGTCTATGCCGCCGGAAGCGCCAGTCTGTATGACCGGCTGGGCGGCAAGAAGGCCATCAAGGCCGTGGTCGCGGAGTTCGTGAGCAACGTGGGCGGCGACCAGCGCATCAACCACTACTTTGCCAAAACCGATCTGACCCATCTCAAGGCCATGCTGGTGGATCAGATTTGTGAAGGCAGCGGCGGGCCGTGCAAATACAAGGGGCGTGATATGAAAACCACGCACAAGGGTATGGGCGTTACCGACGCGGATTTTAACGCGCTGGTGGAGGATCTGGTGAAGGCGTTGGATAAGTTCAAGGTGGCGAAGAAGGAGCAGGACGACCTGTTGGGTATCCTCGGACCTATGAAGCCTGATATCGTCGGTCAGTGAGGCCCGTTCCGGCACGCTTGGGCGTGCCGGTTTTTTTACACGGTTGGGTGCTACATGGAAGTGATCGTCTATAGCGATTTCAATTGCCCGTTTTGCTATGTCCTGAACGAGCGCATCCACGCTGCGGGGGTGGCGGGTCGCGTGCAATGGCGGGGCGTGCAGCACGCCCCGCATCTCACTAGCCCGATGGTTGCCGCTAATCCTTCACTCGGCGCCGAGCTTCAGCAGGAGGTGCGGGCGATCCGGCAGTGGGCGCCGGAGATCGAGATTGCAATTCCCTCCGGCAAGCCGAACACGGGCCCCGCCAACACCGCGGTGGCGGCCGCGCTGCTTGCGGACACGTCCGGGGCCAAAGACTTCAAGGACTCGCTCTACCGGGCCTTCTGGCGGCAGGGCGCCGACCTGTCGGATGCAAAAGTGTTACGCGATCTGGCGCGGGCGGCGGGT
>CAYUAZ010000198.1:0-4030 GCA_964442865.1 uncultured Gammaproteobacteria bacterium | reverse complement strand
GGAGGCCCAGCCGGCGATGATGACGCCATAGACACCCATTGAAGTGATGGCGAGCACATACAGCAGACCGGCGTTGATGTCTGCGAGCACCAGGGTGTCGTTGAACGGAATGACCGCCCAGGCGACCAGGGCCGGGGCCAGTGACAGAATCGGCCCGATGATGAACAGCGAACGGTTGGCGCCCGACGGGATGATGATTTCCTTCATCAACAGCTTGACGATGTCGGCGATGGGTTGCAGCCAGCCGCGCGGGCCGACGCGGTTGGGGCCGATACGCACCTGGATATAACCGATGACCTTGCGCTCCGCGTAGGTGAGCGCCGCCACAATCAGCGTGACCGGCAGCACTATGACCAGAATCTTCATCACGATTTGCGCCGTGACCGGTGTGTTCGCCCAGATTTGCGGAATGAAATCGAACATGGAATCCCCGGCTCAGGCCCGTGTGACCACAAGCGGACCGAACGAAGGGCCAAGGCTCGCGCTGCTCGGCAGTGCCGCAGCGATCAAGGCGCAGCCGTCCGCGACCCGTTCGTCCAGCTCCACCGGCAGCAAGGCATGCGCCTCATCCTGGCGGGCTTGTACAAACTGTCCCGCAGCTAACCCGAATTTTGCGGCCGTGGCGGGGTTGACACGCAGCGCGGCGTCCCGCGCCTCGCCGGCTTGTTGCAGACTGCGCGCGCGGCGCAGCAAGGCATCGCCTGCATACATGGGTACTTCGGTAATCCGCATCAAATCCGTGGTGCGCTGCGGCAACCCGGCGCCCGTCCAGCGCGCGGCCGCTTTCTGCTCGCCGGACGGGTCCATCAAACGGCGCAACTCGTCGCGTACTTGCTCGGATGAAAGATAGTCAAAACCCTGCACATCGAACAGGTTGCCCAACACCCGCAGGACTTTCCAGCCCGGCCGCGCCTCGCCGGGGGGCGAAACGGCGCCGGTGAAACTCTGCCAGCGGCCTTCGGCATTGACCAGGCTGCCCGAGGTTTCCGTGAAGGCGCCGATGGGTAACAGCACATCGGCATACTCCTGCATCCGTTGGCCGTTAAATGCGGTCAGCGCCACCACGAATTCGGCGTCTTGCAGGGACTTGAGCGCCGCCGCGGGATTGGCGCAGTCATACTCAGGCTCGACGCCGAACAAGACATAAGCCTTCAGCCCCTTGGTCAACATCGCCTGCGCATCCAGGCCGGGCGTTGTGGCGGCCTTGCCCGCCGCCTCACGATGCGGCAAGGCGCCGGCGATCCAGCCGCCGACGCTGTTGGCCGCTTCCGGCAGATAGCCCATGCGCGCGCCGCACAGCTCCGCAATCAAACCCGCCAGCGCGCTCAGCGCGGCGTATTGCGGATGGGCCTGCGCGCTATTGCCCAGCAGAATTGCGGCCTGCCCTGCCGTTTTCAACTGCTGCGCCACTGCCTGTTCCGCAGGATCGGGATGCACCGTCGCCAGCAGTTTGGCGAACTCGGCGGGGACATGTTGCCCACCGGCTTCCAGCAAGCTCTTGGCGATCCCCGCCAAGGCATGCACCATGCCCGCCGGGTCGGTGATGATCTTGTGCGCAACCGGGAAGGCGAAATCATGGTCCACCGCGTTGATGGCCATTATCTGTGCGTTGTTGGATTGCGCGGCTTGGCGCAAGCGATGCGCCAATATCGGTTGTTCCTGGCGGATGTTGGAGCCGACCAGCAGCACCGCGTCCAATTGTTGCAGGTCGGCGATCGCCATGCCCAGGCTCGGGGATAATGGCGCAAACATCTGGTCGCTGAAATCGGACTGCCGCAGGCGGTGATCTATATTGTCCACACCCAGGCCGCGCATCAGGCGTTGCAGCAAATACATTTCTTCCAGGGTCGCCGCGGGTGAAATCAACGCGCCTAGCTGCTGCGCGCCATGGTTTTGTAGGGCACCTTTCAAACCTTCTGCCACGGTCTGGAGCGCGGTATTCCAGTCGGTTTCCTGCCACGTGCCCTGGCGTTTAATCATCGGTGTCTGTAACCGGTCCGGGCTGTCGAGACCCTGATAGCTGAACCGGTCGCGGTCGGAGATCCACACCTCGTTGATCGCTTCGTTTTCACGCGGTACCACTCGCATCACCTTATTATCACGCACATGCAGATGCAGATTGGAGCCGACTGAGTCGTGCGGAGCGATCGTCTCGCGCTGCACCATCTCCCAGGCGCGCGCGGTGTAGCGGAACGGTTTGGAGGTGAGCGCGCCCACCGGGCACAGATCAATGACATTGCCGGACAGCTCGGAGACCATCGCCTTTTCGATATAGGTGCCGATCTCCATGTGCTCGCCGCGGCCGGTGGCGCCGAGTTCCATCAGGCCGGCGATCTCCTGACCGAAACGTATGCAGCGGGTGCAATGGATGCAGCGCGTCATATCGGTCATGATGAGCGGGCCAATGTCCTTGTCCTTCACCACGCGCTTCTTTTCCTGGTAGCGCGAGCCGCTCGCCCCGTAACCCATCGCCAGGTCTTGCAGTTCGCACTCGCCGCCCTGGTCGCAAATCGGGCAGTCGAGCGGGTGGTTGATGAGCAGGAACTCCATCACGCCCTTCTGCGCCATGATAGCCTTGGGGGACTGGGTGTAGACCTTCATCCCCTCGGTCACCGGCGTGGCGCAGGCTGGCAAGGGTTTCGCCGCCTTTTCCACGTCCACCAGGCACATGCGGCAGTTGGCCGCGATGGAGAGCTTTTTGTGATAGCAAAAACGGGGAATGGGGATGCCCGCCTCATCAGCGGCCTCGATCAGCATTACGCCATCGCGCGCCTCGACGGCCTTGCCATCAATCTCAAGGTTAATCATACGCATCGGCCGCTTAGTGGGTACCCGCCAGACAGCGGCCATGTTCGATGTGGTACTCAAATTCGGCGCGGAAGTGTTTGATAAAGCTCACCACCGGCATGGCCGCAGCGTCACCCAGGGCGCAGATGGTGCGCCCTTCTATCTTGTTCGACATATCCACCAGCAGATCCAGATCCTCGGCGCGGCCCTGGCCGTGCTCGATGCGATGAATCACTCGCGACAGCCAGCCGGTGCCTTCCCGGCAAGGCGTGCACTGCCCGCACGACTCTTCATAATAAAAGTGAGCAATACGCGCTAAGGCATTGATCATACAGGTACTTTCGTCCATCACAATCACCGACCCGGCGCCCAGCATCGAGCCCGCCTTGGACAGCGAATCGTAATCCATATCGGTCTTCATAATGATCTCGGCGGGCAGCACCGGCACCGAAGACCCCCCGGGTATCACCGCCTTGAGCTGGTGTCCGTTACGCATCCCGCCGGCAATTTCCAGCAGCTTTGCAAACGGTGTCCCCATCGGCACTTCGTAATTGCCCGGTTTATTCACATGGCCGGACACCGAAAAGATCTTGGGACCGCCGTTATTCGGTTTACCCAGTTTTAAGAACCACTCGCCGCCGTGAGCCATGATGAGCGGGATAGAGGCCAGCGTCTCGGTGTTGTTCACAATGGTGGGCCGGCCATACAGGCCATAGCTGGCCGGAAACGGCGGCTTGAAACGCGGAAAACCTTTTTTTCCTTCCAGGGATTCCAGCAGACCGGTCTCCTCGCCGCAAATATAAGCGCCCGCGCCCAGGTGGTTGTTCATGTCGAAATCCACTCCGGAGCTGAGGATGTTTTTGCCCAACAGCCCCGCCTCGCGTGCCTCGCGCATTGCCTGCTCCATGCGCTCGTAAGGCTCCCAAAACTCGCCGCGCATGTAGTTATAACCCATCGTCGCGCCGATGGTGTAACCGGCGATGGCCATGCCTTCAATCACCTGGTGCGGGTTGTAGCGCAGGATGTCGCGGTCCTTGAAGGTGCCGGGCTCGCTCTCATCGGAGTTGCAGACGATGTATTTTTGTCCCGGCATGCCGCGCGACATGAAGCTCCATTTGAGCCCGGTGGGAAAACCCGCACCGCCGCGCCCGCGCAAGGCCGATTTCTTGACCTGGCTGATGATTTCGTCCGGCGCAGTCTGCTCGGCGAGGATTTTTTTCCATACCGCATAACCGCCACTGTC
>CAYUAZ010000197.1:0-4066 GCA_964442865.1 uncultured Gammaproteobacteria bacterium | reverse complement strand
CATCCCCGCGTGGTCGGTTATTCATCGGGCGGAGTCGCGCTGCTCACTACGCTCAATATCCTGGCGGGCTATAAACTCGACGAGCTACCGGCGCTCACCCGCACGCATCTCACCATAGAAGCCATGCGCCGCGCCTACCGCGACCGCGCCGACTATCTGGGCGACCCGGACTACATCAAGGTAGACGTGGCGCAACTCTCCCACCCGCTCTATGCCGCTGGCCTGCGTGCCTCCATCCGCAGCGACCGCGCCACGCCCAGCGCCCATCTCCCTGGCGAAAATCCACTGATCCCGGCCGCCGGAGACACTACGCATTTCTCGGTGCTCGACAAAGACGGCAATCGCGTCGCCGCGACGATGAGTATCAACTTCCCCTTCGGCTCGGGTTTTATGCCCCCCGGCACCGGCGTCTTGTTAAACGACGAGATGGACGACTTTTCCGCCAAGCCGGGGGCGCCGAATGTCTATGGCCTGGTGGGCGGCGAGGCGAATGCCATTGCGCCCGGCAAACGGCCGCTCTCCAGTATGACACCGACCTTTCTGGAGGATGAGCGTGGCGTGGCGATCCTGGGGACGCCCGGCGGCAGCCGGATTATCTCGATGGTGTTACTCGCTACGCTGGACTATGCAGCCGGTCATGAACCGAAGTCGTGGGTGACCCTGCCACGCTATCACCACCAGTTTCTGCCCGATGCCGTGCAATATGAGCCTGGCGCGCTTACCGGGGAACTGGCCACGGGTCTTGATAAAATGGGCCACAAATTAGAGCCCCTGGAACATCTCTACGGCAACATGCAGGCGGTGTTTTGGGACCGCCAAAACAGCGCCGTAAAGGCTGCCAGCGACCCACGGGGGGTGGGGCGGGCAGAGGTCCGTTAAGCTGCCCGCCCCACCTTGCGCCGGCCCGGCGGGTTGATTATAATAACCATCATATTTTTAGCGCTTTTAACTCACCTCACCTAACCGTAGGAGCCCCCCATGCCTGGATCCATGATTATTCCGATTATTATCTTCGGCGGCTTTATCTTGCTGGCCATCGCCATCACCAACGTCGCGCTGAAAAATATCATCCCGCCGAAGAAGTAACCGGACGCCCGGCCCGGGCTTCGTCCGCGCCGGGCACAGTGATCCCGTCAGACGTAATACCAGTAAGATAGGCTGGCCTGAGCCTGTCTCGGATGTCTTCGCACCACCATGACTAAAGCCCCCCTTCATCCGCTCATCAAGTTCGTCGTGATGTCGGCCGTGTTTTTTCTTGTCGGCACCGTACACGGCGTGCTGCAGGTGATACACCCGATTCGCGTCTGGCTGGACTCCATCGGCAGTCCCTACGGCGGTCCCGGCCACATGATAGACCCGCTCGCCCACGCCCACATCAACATGGTCGGCGGTGTGGTGCTGCTGGTGATGGCGGTGAGCTACTATTTACTCCCCGTGTTATCCAATCGTCCGCTCTATTCCCTGCGGCTGGTCAATCACACCTTCTGGTGGGTCAGTCTCGGCGTGACCGGTTTCTACACCACACTGATGGTGTTTGGCATCTGGGAAGGTATTTTGTACCTCGAACATCCCGCAAAGGTGGAAGAAGTCCATCGTTATTATCCGCCCGTCATCGCGACGGTCTCCACCGTGATGGGTATTGGCTTTTGGTGTTATTTCGCCAATATCTTTTTGACGGCCAGGGATATCTATAAAAGTCGGCGATGAGGCTGGAGTGCGGCTGCCCCGGAAGCTTTCCGGACTGGCGCGATCAGGACGTTAATCTGGCCGGACAACGGGTGCACACGGCGGCCGCGCCGATGTTTCTACACATGCCAATCGGCTATGAACTGCGGGTGGAACGGCAACGGCAAACGCTGGAGCGGCTCAAGCTCACCGAACGCTGGCCGGGCATGGTGCTGATGCGCACCGGCCTCTTCCGTGGAAAACTCCTGCGGCTGCTGGAGCCTACGACCTCACCCGCGCGCGGACTGGAGTATCTTCCCAATCCTTTTCAGGTGCGCGGATTTCTGCATGAGGGCGGTATCGGCAGCCTTGCGCCCAGCGTGCGCCGGATACAAACCGATCTGATAAACACGGGAAAACGGCCGCTGGAGTTGTACCTCAGCCATCTCACCTGCCCGCATTGCGCGGCGGCGCGCGGCGGCGAAAAGATTTTATTGCTGCGTCACTGGGTAGAAAGTCCGGCTCTGCTCAAACGCGTGCAGCGTACAACTGGAAAATCAGCGTGATGTAGCCGCTGCTCGCGGCAACGGATAGAACAATACTGTCTCCTCCGCGCCGCGCTTGATGTGCACCTGCAAGGTCTGCGGTCCGTCTCCCACCTTCAGCGCACGGCGGTATACTCCGGTGTGACCATCCTGGATAGACTGCACCCACGGCTCCTCATCGCGCATGCGGATAGACACCAGCAGGTCGGGCGCGGCGCGGCGTGTCGGGCGCGTGCCCGACACCAGAAATTCGTTCATCCCCACCACCACCGGCGCGGGGCGCGTCTCGACGCCTATCGTTACGCCCTGCCACTCTTGTACAGGCAAACGTGATTCACTCGCGCCACAGGCCACTACGCATACGGATAACAGTGCTATGAGAATGGCCTTCATGGCGCGTCTTGATCTTCGTCCTTGGATTTATCGCTGTCCAGCTTACCCGCGCGCTTTGAACCGTACATGTTGACCATGTAATAGACAAACGCAAATCCCGCCGCGATGTATACCAGGGCCGCGGCAAAGCCCCAGTCGAACCATGGGCGCGGGTGCCCGGGCCGGTCGCCCCAAAACGGAAAACTCAGGCCCACGGCGATCAGCGTAACGACCACCACCACCGCGACAAACCAGTACGGCAGATTGCGCTGCGACTCGGGGATTTTCTCGACCAGCTCCCAGTCTTCCAGGCCGCGTTTCATGCGGCGTTCCTCGTCCGAGGCGTAACCGTAATGATCCGGCTTCTCCACGCCCCAATCGGGGTTGCCAGGTTCATCGGATTTTTCAGTGTTCTTACTCTTCACTCTTCACTCCTCACGTCTCACCGCTTCTCACCCCTCACTCCTTCTCCGCCATCCCTGGCGATACTTCAGTTCACTACATGAGCCCCAGCCCGGCCATCCTTGGCCGATCGTTCGCGGCTCCTAAGCCCGCCGCTCACCCATCACTGCCGACAAAGTGCTGTACCCGGTAGCTGGCGCGCCAACCGTCCTGAGCCTCTACATGTACGACAACGGGATACAACCCCTTGGGCAGCACTTTACCAATGTGCAGATTAAGGTCCTTGCGCCCGACCGTAGCAAAAGCCATTTCAGTTCCCGACGATTGATAGCTCGCCGCGGGCAGGCCTTCTACGCGCACCTTCAACAGCGCCTCTTTATACAGCTTGTTGGCAAGACCGATACGGTAGTCCTGTATGGTTTCCTGATTGGTGTCCGCGCGGTAAACGCTGAGGTGGTAGGGCTGATAGCTCAGCAGGCCCCACGCGAACATCGCCGCGCCTATCGCCGTGAGCGGAAAGCTCCACGAAAAACGCCCGAGCAACGTGCCGAGATTAGTTTTGAGATTGCTGCCCTGTTGAATCGCGAGCCCCACCAGCTTTGACACCTTGCGTTCGCCAAACTCGAAACCCAACAGTCCGGGCTCACCGCTGCGGTATTGCAGCGAGTCGCAGGCGCTGATGCACGCGCCGCAGTTGATGCAACTGTCATAGGTGCTGGTGTTGCGCGGGTCTATCTCCACCGGACACACGCTGAGACAGAAGTTACAGCTTGCGCAGCGTTCGCCGCGCGCGTCGTCATAGGCGATGTGCAGCGTTTGACGGGTCTTGAAGGAATGCTGCCAGACCCGGTAGATGCACATGAAGCGGCAAAAGAAATAGCGCACCACGGCGATGTCCACCAGAATAATCAGCACAAACACCGTGTAGATCCAGTACAGCGAAGCGGCGAGGCGCGCAACCTCACGAAATATAAGGAACGACAACACCACATCGGGCGGATAAAAATACAGCATCGGAATCAAGGCCAGCAGCAGCGATGCACCTAAAAACAGCCCGCCCAGCATCAGCCAGTTAAGCCATT
>CAYUAZ010000196.1:524-4081 GCA_964442865.1 uncultured Gammaproteobacteria bacterium | reverse complement strand
GCACTCAAGATCAACGGCAAGGCCCTCTATCAACCCTTGCGCGCGGCGCTTACCGGTGAGCTCGACGGCCCTGAGATGGCCAGACTGTTGCCGCTGCTGGGAGAGGAGCGGGCGCGTAAACGCCTAGAAGCGGCGTTAAATCATTGTGTGTCTCAGCCCGAAAAATAATCGCCCATGCTGCATATTCATAACAGCCTCACCAAGACCAAAGAACCGTTCATCCCCATCGAGCCCGGCAAGGTGCGGCTGTACGTCTGCGGCATGACGGTGTATGACTATTGTCACCTCGGCCACGCGCGGGTGCTGGTCATATTCGACACAGTGGTGCGCTATCTGCGCGCCTTGGGTTATCAGGTTACCTACGTGCGCAATATCACGGATATTGACGACAAGATCATTCGCCGCGCGCATGAGAATCACGAGACCATAGGTGCATTGACGGCGCGCTTCATCCAGGCCATGAACGATGACGCTGATATGCTCGGCGTGCTACGGCCCGATCACGAACCGCGCGCCACGGAGCATATCGGCGAAATCGTCGCCATGATCGGCAACCTGATGGCCAAGGACTATGCCTACCAGGCCGGGAACGGCGACGTCTATTATGCCGTGAGCCGGTTCAAGGGTTACGGAAAACTTTCCGGCAGGCATTTGGATGAGCTGCGAGTCGGCGCGCGCGTGGAGCCGGATGAGGCGAAGCGAGACCCGCTGGATTTTGTGTTGTGGAAGTCCGCGAAGCCGGACGAGCCGAGTTGGGATTCGCCGTGGGGCAAGGGCCGGCCGGGCTGGCATATCGAGTGCTCGGCGATGTCCACGCATTGTCTCGGCGGGCACTTGGACATCCAGGGCGGCGGCATGGATCTGCAATTTCCGCATCACGAAAATGAGATCGCCCAATCCGAGGCCGCTACCGGCCATACGTTTGTCAACGTCTGGATGCACAACGGCTTTGTGCGCGTGGCAGACGAAAAGATGTCCAAGTCGCTCGGCAATTTCTTTACGGTGCGCGAAGTGCTCGCGCGCTACCGCCCTGAAGAGGTCCGCTATTTCATATTGGCCAGCCACTACCGCAGCCCACTGAGTTATTCCGAGGAAAACCTGCAACTCGCCCGCAGCGAGTTGACACGTTTTTATACCGCCCTGCGCGGATTGCCTGCGATGGACACCTCACCCCTCTCCCCTCACGCCTCACGTTTTTATTCCGCCATGGATGATGACTTCAATACCCGCGAGGCGATAGCGGTATTATTCGACATGGCGCGCGTGATCAATAGCCATAAGTCGCACGACGACATCGCCAAGGCGGCGCCGCTCGCGGCTGAACTCAAAAAGCTGGCGGGCATCCTGGGTTTGTTGCAGGAAGATCCCGAGGCCTATCTGCAAGGCCCCGCCGAGAGGGCTATTAATGTTGAAGAGGTAATCGCGCAACGCAACGCCGCGCGCGAGGCAAAGAATTGGGCGGAGTCGGATCGCATTCGGGATCTGCTCAAGGCCAACCACATCATCCTCGAAGACGGCCCACACGGGACTACCTGGCGCCGCGAGTAAAGGCACATTATGGGCATATCCACAAATAGTTCCCCTGTGTCCTTTGCGCTAAAAAGCTTCACCGCGGAGGGCGCGGAGGAGAAACAAATCCTTCTTGAGGGTATTTCTCTGCGTCCTCTGCGGTAAATTATTTATGGATAAGTTCTAAATTTAATAGCACGGTGATGCCGCTAAAAATTTTGGGATTATTGATCGGCGTTTTCGCGGGTTCACTGCTGCTCAGCGGGTTGATCCGGCGCTACGCCCTCGGCCATGCCTTGCTGGATCACCCCAATGCGCGCAGTTCCCATACGCATCCAACCCCGACCGGCGGAGGGGCGGCGATTGCCCTCAGTTTTTTTCTGGCCGTTGGGGCATTGCACTATTGGGGACTGCTCAATGAGAGTGTGAGCTGGGCGTTGCTGGGTGGCGGCGCATTGGTTACCTGCATCGGCGCTTGGGATGACATCACCCCCATCACCGCAAAGTGGCGGCTGCTGGCGCACCTGTTGGCCGCCCTTTGGGCGGTGTACTGCATCGGCGCACCCGCCAGCATCAACTTGGGCATCTATACTCTCGAACTTGGCTGGGCCGCCTACCCGTTGTGGGTGCTGGCCGTGATGTGGGCGACTAATCTTTACAACTTTATGGACGGGATTGACGGCCTCGCCGGCACGCAGGCGGTCACGGCAGGGTTGGCCGGTGGGATCTTGTTGTGGTGGCTCGGTGCGCCGGGCCTGGCGGTGGCGAGCCTCGCTCTGGCTGCCGCGAGCGGCGGTTTTTTACTCTGGAACTGGCCCCGCGCGCGGATATTTATGGGCGATGCGGGCAGCGGCATGCTGGGTTTCAGCTTCGCGGTGCTGGCCCTGGCCGGTGAGGGGGCCCATGCCATGCCGGCCGCGATATGGGTGATTCTGCTAGCCTTGTTTATCCTGGATGCAAGCTACACCTTGCTCGCCCGCCTGCTGCGGGGCGAGGCGTGGTACCATGCGCACCGCAGCCATGCCTATCAGCGTCTGGTGCAGGCGGGCATCTCCCACCGGCGCGTGACCTTATGGGCACTGCTTATTAATATAGTTGTAATATGGCCCGCTGCGGGCATAATATGGGCTTATCCGGGCTTACTGCTCTGGGTGCTGGCAGTGCTGGCAATAGCCGGTTGGCTGTTATGGTGGGGTGTGCGAAGTAAATTCTCAAATCCATACATAAGAGAGGGCTAGTAGTCAAAACCAAACCAACAAAACGCACTATGGCACACACTGAAACCAAAATCCCTTATTTAGATCTCAATCATCGTTACGCAGTCATTGCGCACGATTTGTTCATGGTGATAGTGGCGTGGGCCCTCGCCACCATGATGCCCTATGATCCCTCCAGTTGGATGGCCGGCCTCCCTGGTTTCTTGATATCTCTTCCGTTTGTAGTCATCGCTCAAGGGGTATTACTCTGGTGGACAGGCGTCTATCGCGGCGTGTGGCGTTTTACCAGTATCCCCGATCTCTGGAATATCCTGCGTGCGGTCGCGGCGGGCGTGCTGGCCATCAGCCTGCTGCTGTTTCTCGTCAACCGCATGGAAGGCATACCCCGCACCACCCTGCTGATCTACCCCATCTGTCTGGTGTTTTTATTGGGCGCCTCCAGATTGGTCTATCGCGTCTGGATGAGCAACAGCCCGAGCCTGTTCATGTTCCGCAACAAGAAACGCAAGCGCGTGCTGATTCTGGGGGCGGGCGTGGCAGGGGAATTACTCGCACGCGACATGCTGCAAGACAGCGACTACTATCCGTTGGGGTTCCTGGATGATAAAAAAGAATTACGTCAATTGTTGAAAGCCTACTTTATCTCAGAGGGGTATCATATTGTCGAGGCAGGTAATGGTCAGGAGGCGTTGTTCACCGCCCGGTATGAGAAACCATACGTAATATTGCTGGATCTCATGATGCCCGAAATGGGAGGATATGAATTTATCAAAGCATATCAGAAGGAAGCAGAAACCCAAACCATCAGCCTAACCGAGAAAATTGATGAGA
>CAYUAZ010000196.1:0-514 GCA_964442865.1 uncultured Gammaproteobacteria bacterium | reverse complement strand
ATGGAAACCCGTTACGCCGAGCTCATCAGCGCCATGTATCATGACAAAAAAGAATTACAGGGGGCGCTGATCCGCGGCATTCCTGTGCTGGGCGAGATCGCCGACCTGAACGATGTCGTCCATCGCACCGACGTGGATCACATCGTCATCAGCATGCCTTCCGCGAGCCCCGCACAGTTGCATCGTGTGATCGCCCTCAGCGAACTCAGCGGTGTCCCGTTCAGAATTCTGGGGCGCTCGCAGGGCCTGGCCACCGCCGAGCCCAGCGTCAAGGGACTGCGCGAAGTCGTCATTGAAAATGCCGCCGCCATTTCCACCCGCGGTGTTACCGATGATGGAACAGTTATTGAGAATCAACTCACCGGTCTGGCCGGGGCTGCCGCCGGCGAGGAAGTTGGCGATGCCGCCGCCATTGCCACTTGCGGTGTTCGGTTCGCCAGCGGCTGTTCCGCCAATCGTGCAGTTGGTCAGCGTCAGCGTATCCCGGCTCTGCAGCAACGCGCCGCCGTTCAAA
>CAYUAZ010000195.1:0-4095 GCA_964442865.1 uncultured Gammaproteobacteria bacterium | reverse complement strand
TAGGGTTCGGTAAGCGGCTTTTCCCCAGTCGCTCGCGGCCTCGTCGTTCTTGTTCAGCACAGCCAGATTGTCTTCCAGCGCGCCCATCCACGGCGTCATCTTCTCCTCTTCGGTGCCGGGCAAAAAGCCGATGTCCTCGCCCACCGGCACGGTGACGCGCGTCATGATGATCTCGGCATAGCGTTTTTCTTCCAGCACCTGGGCCAGCCCCGCAGCCAGCGTCAACAGGGTCTTGCCGCTGCCGGCGATGCCGAGCAGGCTGACGAAATCAATGTCGGGGTCCATGAGCAGGTTGAGCGCGAAGTTTTGCTCGCGGTTGAGCGCGTTGATGCCCCACACGGTGTGGCGCGGGCTGTGATAGTCGCGCACCAGTTCGAGGGTGGCCGTCGGGCCTTGCAGCTCGCGCACAACTGCTTGGAGACCGCCCTCTGCCGAGTCATAAAGAAATTGGTTGGGGTACCACTGCTCGACGCCGGGACCGGTGACCTTGTAAAAGGTGCGGCCGCTCTCCTTCCAGGAGGACATGTTTTTGCTGTGTGTGTCCCAAAAGCCCTGGGGTAATTCAGCATAGCCGCTGTAGAGCAGATTGACGTCATCCAGCACCTGGTCGTTGTAATAGTCCTCGACGTAAATGCCGAGCACCGCCGCCTTGATGCGCAGATTGATGTCTTTGGTGACCAGCACCACCGTGACGTCGGGGCGTTGCCGTTGCAGCGCAACGGCGGTGGCGAGGATGTTGTTGTCGGGTTTGTTGCTGGGCAAGGCGTCGTGCAGGGTGGTCTCCAGCACGCCAGTCTGGAAAAACAGCCGGCCGCGAGTCGCATCGGCGCCGGCGCTGGAGAGATGGTTGAAGGAGGGTAACTGCAGGCCCTGATCTATCTCCTCCTTGCTGGCGTTGCACATCAGCTCATCCAGGAAGCGGCTCACCTGGCGCGCGTTGCGCGCGACTTCCGACATGCCCTTTTTGCCGGCGTCCAGTTCCTCCAGCACGACCATGGGGATGTACACGTCGTGCTCCTGGAAGCGGAAGATCGCAGCAGGGTCGTGCATCAACACATTGGTGTCGAGCACAAAGATGCGTTTGCCTGTGATTTCTTTTCTTGCCATATTTTGGGGCAGTGGGCCGAATGAATTCGGCCCTACAATTATCCTAAACTCCGCACCGCCTCCAGCACCTCGGCGATATGGCCATCCACTTTGACCTTGCGCCATTCTTTGCGCAACACGCCCTTTTTATCAATCAAAAAGGTGCTGCGCTCCACACCCATTACCTCTTTACCGTACATGTTTTTCAGTTTGATGACATCAAACATCCGGCAGAGCTTCTCGTCTTCGTCAGCTAACAGGTCGAAATTAAAGGCCTCTTCCTGCTTGAACGATTCATGCGACTTCACGCTGTCGCGGGAGACACCCAGCACCACTGTATCGAGCTTGGCGAATTTCGACTGCTCGTCACGAAAGTTCTGGCCTTCCAGGGTGCAGCCGGGTGTTTTGTCCTTCGGATAAAAATACAGCACGACATTTTTACCCTTGAGATCGGCGAGGCTGACGGTCTTGCCGCCGGTGGCGGGCAGTTTGAAGTCGGGGACGGGTTTGCCGAGGGTGATTGTGGTCATGAGGCTCCTCCATGAGGGCAGTGAAGGGCAGAAGGCGCCCTGAACAGGGATGAGAAAATTCTACCCTATAACGGCGCAAATAAAACAGGCCGTCCCTGGCCTGTTCCGGATGTACCGAAGATTACTGCTTGGCGGGCTCAGCGGCAGGCTGCGGCGCTGGCGTTGATTCCGGTGCGGCCGCAGGAGCGGGCGCCGGGGTTGAGGCCGGTGCGGCCGCAGGAGCGGCAGCGGGGGCCGCAGCAGCAGCAGGAGCAGCCGCCGGGGCGGTGACCAATTTGATCTCCACCTTGGCCTTGGCCTTCAGACCTTCCAGATAGTCCTTGATCTGCTTGTTGCGCATCACGCCGCGCACGTTTTCCTTGACCTTGTCGAACTCGGGCGGCGCGACATCGCGGCTGTCTTCCGCCAGAATCACGTGCCAGCCGAACTGCGACTGCACAGCGGTCTTGGTATAGGTGCCCTTTTCCATGCTGGTGACCGCATCGGCGAAGGGTTTGACCATTTGCTTGGGGTCGAACCAGCCGAGGTCGCCGCCGTTCTGGCCGGAGCCGGTGTCTACGGATTTCTCCTTGGCGATCTTGGCGAAATCCCCGCCCTTGTCGAGCTCGGCGATGATGGCCTTGGCCTCGTCCTCGGTCTTGACCAGCACGTGCTTGGCCTTGTATTCCTTGGTGGTCACATTCCCCATGTGCGATTCGTATTCCTTCTTCATCGCCTCATCGGTGATGGGGGTGGACTCGATATGCTGGCGGATGGCCATGTTGGCGAGGATGTTGCGTTTCTGGTTTTCAAGCTCGGCGACGATATCGGGCTTTTTGTCCAGGCCCTTGGCCAGGGCGTCCTGGTAAATGACCTCGCGGCTGATCAGCTCGTCCAGTGCGGCCTTGGTGTCATCGGGTCCGGCGTCGGGACGCGAGGCATTGCGCTGCTTGGTGTAAGCGTCCAAAGTGTCTTTGTCGATGACGGTGCCGTTGACAACAGCTACGGGCTCAGCCGCCGCCGGCGCCGTGCTGGTCTTCGCTGCGCCGCTGGTGGCGGGTTTGTCACCCGGCTCCGGGGATTTATTGCAGCCGGTGAGAGCGGCAAGGCCGACGACTGCTGCAAGCAGCAGGGTATTATTAAATTTAAACATACGAATATCCTTTTTAATGTGAGAGCTAAGTTGGTAATTCTTCAGGGGTGAGGGCCTTGATGGTCAGGGCGTGTATATCGGTCTGCATCGCTGAACCAAGCGCATCATATACCATCCGGTGGCGTTGGAGCAGCCCCTTGCCGTCAAAAACCTTGGACACGATGGTGAGATTAAAGTGCCCGCCGCCGCTCCGCGCCCCCGCGTGACCGGCGTGTTTGTGGCTTTCATCGAGGATTTCCAACTGCTCCGGGGCAAGTACGGCCAGCCGTTCGCGGATCATGTCGGCGCGCCCGGCACTCATGGCAGCACCTTCTTGAAGGGCTTGACCGTGACGCGCTGATACACCCCCGAACTGAGATAGGGGTCCGCGTTGGCCCAGTCCTCCGCGTCCCGCAGCGACGCGAACTCCGCCACCACCAGGCTGCCGCTGAAACCGGCGGAGCCGGGGTCTGCGCTGTCTATCGCCGGGTGCGGCCCGGCCAACAGCAGGCGCCCTTCATCACGCAACAGGGTCAGGCGTTGCAGGTGGCCGGGACGCGCCGCCATGCGCCCTTCCAGACTGTTGGGGGCATCTTCTCCGAAAATGGCATAAAACATCAACGCTCGCCCTCGGAGGTGTCGTCGGGCTTGATATGCCGCGAAAGATAAAAGGCTTGGATGATGACAAACACAAAGGTGATCGCCATCAGGCCGAACACCTTGAAGTTGACCCAGATATCGCGGCGCGTCTCTGCGTCTTGATCGAGCGCATAGTAAAAGGCCACGTACAGGTTGAGCGCACCCAGCACCACAAATAGGATGCCCCAGCTCAGGTTGTAGCGGTGCCAGAGGTGCGGCGGCAGCGTCATCTGTGCGCCCAACAACTTTTGAATCACGGTTTCGCGCCCCACAAAGTGGCTGGCGAGGACCACTGCCGCGAGCACCCAATAGAGGATGGTGGGCTTCCATTTGATGAAGGTCTCGTCATGCAGTATCAGGGTGAGGCCGCCGAACACGGCAATGATCGCAAGCGTGATGAGGTGCATCGGCTCGAAACGCCGGTGTTTAAGCCAAAACAGACCGACTTGCAGAAACGAGGCCGCAATCGCCACCGCCGTCGCCACGTAGATGTCGTAGAACTTAAAGGCGGCAAAGAACAGCAGCAGCGGAAACAGGTCAAAAAAGATTTTCATCGTTTGGCGGGGACGGCCCGGCTACAACTTAAGAATCATATTGTGACACGAAGAAGCTGTGGGGGCTAGGTTTGGCTCAGAGTATTCCCTCTCTTACCTCCGCCGACCCCCCCTCTCCCTCCGGGAGAGGGTCGGGGTGAGGGAGGCTAAAACCGATACCGCGTCAGATTCACCT
>CAYUAZ010000194.1:0-4115 GCA_964442865.1 uncultured Gammaproteobacteria bacterium | reverse complement strand
TCCCATCCTCTATTTGCGGACGACCAAGGGCAAGGCTGGGGATTACGCCTTTGATCAGGATTTTCCTACCGGGAGAAAGTGCGGCCAAAGGGCGATCGCCGATGACAATCTGCATGGCGTCATCCAATATGCCATCGCGCACAAGCTGCCAGTGTTGTTTACCCTCAACGGCGGCATTTGGGCCGACGCGGCATGCGATGTGCCGGAATGGGACATCAATGACGTGCTCGAACAGGATGAAGCCAATTGCCAGTGGAACGAGAACAACGAGGTGATGCCGGACGATTATCTGAAGAACCTCTCGGGCTCGCTGGAATCGCCCGAACTTGGCCGCGCGCTTACCTTCAATGTCTACGCCGCCAAAAACCGCCATTACAAGAAACGCAACCTGCAACAAGCCGCCGCCATCATCCGCGAATTCGCCGCACAATATCCGGATCTCTTCATTGGAGTGGCGGTTGATCCCGATCTGTACCTCAATCCTTTCTTTGATGGAAAACAGTGGTACGACTTCAATCCCGGCGCCTTGCGGCAGTTCCGTGAATGGCTGCAGGGAAGTGGGCCCTACGCCGGCCGCCCAGATCCGGGGGGGGCCGATCTTTCCCGTTATCGCAGGGAAAAACCGTTAACCCTGGCTGAGGTCAATACCTTGAGCGGACGTGAGCTCAAGGATTGGCAAGAGGTTGATCCGCCTCGCTCAATTCCTGCCGTTTTTACACCGTTTTCGGAAACTGCGTGGCTAGCCGAGTGGGAACACTTCCGCCGTCATCTCGTGGATGTTCACTACGACGAGCTTTCAGGGTGGCTTGTAGAGGCGGGTATCGGTAAGGATTTCATCTATTCGGCGCAAGGTTTCATGGCGCCAGGAACATTTGCCTTGCCGTTCGCAATACGAATAAACAGTCCTTTGAAAAACTACGATACCGGCGGCATGTCTGTCGAAGGGGCAATTCCCTCGAACGGACATCTCGGTGCAATTCTCTATGGACCAAGCGCCGTCAACCAGATCAAAATGGAAGGAGATCGCTCCCTGTTCTCTGTATTCCGCCAACTCGATCCCGGTTGGGCGGTGATCGAACACAATACCGCCGACTTACACGATCCGGCGAGGCTCCCGGACTTCGCTGAAGCCTACCAGTCACTCAGGGAAATCCATAACTACGGCGCACGTTTCATTTCCCCCATGGCCTGGAACGGTAGCCGAGGCAGCTTCGCCGGCCAGCCTGGATTCGTTTCATATACGGCGCTGCGCGATACACCGCTCGAAGACGCCATCAAGAATTTCATGATTAGTCACGCCAACCTGCCCCGCCGATCGCGGTTATGGACGTTCGGCACCGAAGGGTATGCCGATGATGACGGTTGGTTACCAGCTTCGGGAACGCAAGGCGCCATCGGCCCGGGGAAGTCCACTTTGCGTGCCAACGCTGACGGCCAAGGCTCACTGGAATCACCGGACGATCTGGCTTTCAGGCCGGCCGATTACAGCGCGATTGTCATCAAGCCCGCTACGCCCGAGACATTGCTTACAGTGGGAGTGGAAGGGCAAATGGCGGACGGGAAATGGATCACCCTGCTTCCGGCCATCGGCTTGGCTGACCTGCGGCGCGTAAGCGCCGGCTTGCTGCTGCCGTTGACGGGAACCTATGGCGCTGAGGAATTCAGACGTATTCGATTGAACTGGGAGGCCGCCGGTAGCGAGCCGCTGGTGTTACAGCGGATTGCATTTTATGCTCGCTGATTACTCTATGTCGAACCTCGCTCTTCCTCTAGACATAGATTCCCGCCATTGCGCTTAGCGCGATACATAGCGGCGTCGGCGCGTTCAAACAGGGTTTCCGGAGTGTCGTCAGCGGCGCACTGGGCGAGACCGCCGGAGATGGTTATGGGGACATCCTCGTCACGAAAGTGGAAGTGGCAGCTTGCAACGGCGGCGCGCAGTTTTTCGGCGACCAGCGCTGCGGTATCGAGCGGCGTAGCGGGCAACAGGACAACAAATTCCTCACCGCCATAACGCGCGAGGAAATCGGTTTCCCGAATCTGCTCCTTGAATAATTGCGCGATGGTGACGAGGGCCTTGTCGCCGGACTTGTGGCCGTAGGTGTCGTTGATCTTCTTGAAGCGGTCTACGTCCCAGACTATCAGCGTGAGTGGGGTTTGATAGCGCTTCCAGCGTGCGAATTCCTGTTCCAGACGTTCCCGGTAAGCGAGACGATTGTGTATGCCGGTGAGACTGTCCAGCAGTGCCAGCGTATGCTCTTCTTGCAGGTGGGTGCGCAGCACGCTGGTTTCGTGCTCCATGTTTTGCAACTTTTCGGTCAGAGTCTGAACATTGTGTTCGGCCTGCTCGGCGCGTTGCTCCTCGGCGCGGCGGTATTCATTCAGATGCTGGTGGATGGCCTCAATGCGCTCTCCGATCATGGATTTTAGCTGGCCGAGGTCGGCAGCCTGTTGCACATTGCTGGCCATGCCTTGCACTTGCGCCTGGATCACCTCGCCCAGCCTGCGCCCGCCTTGCAGAGACTCGACACGCACCCGGTCACTGCCTTGCAGTTGCGCATCCAGATCTTGCAGCCTCTCGGTGAGCTGCTTAAGGAAACCTTCGATCTCCTGCTTCTCGCGCTGAACTTTGACACGTTCGTCCACCACCAGATCAGCGATAGTTTCCAGTATCGCGGGCAACTCCTCGTCGCTAACCTGCTGCTCCAGGCGGGTCTTTAGTACTTCGATGCGTTCGTCCTGACCGGTGATCTCCAACCGTTCTAGCAATTGCACCAATACCTCATGCAGCGCGAGCGGGGTGGGTTGCTCGACGGCTTGCGCTTCGTGATTTTGCAGACGATACGACGCGCTGATAAGGGCGGCGATGTCGTCGGTAAGGCGTTGCCACTCGGCCACGGCGAGGTCCGCATTGGCCTGCTGCTTTAGTACCACCAGGCGCGGCTGTGAGGACGCCGGTAAGGTGAGGCCGTTCAACATCCGTAAGATTAAATCAAAGCCATCCGCTCCCTTCTCTGACTTGGCGGGTTGCGCGGGTGGTGCTGCGGCAGCGGGTCGCTCGACAGGCTCAAGCGCTGCGACCGGCGCAACGTCATCGGCCTTACCAAACAATCTGCCGAATAGCCCTGTCTTGGGCGTGTCCGAACGCAGTTCTGTCTTGCGGCCTCGGGGGCTTTCTTCTCCGCCTTCCGAGGCCGCCAAGGCAAGGGCCTCGCGCACCAGTTCGACAAAGTCCTTGAGCAGGGTCTTGTCGTTTTTTGCATCCTTGTCGCCCAGGCGCATGCGCACCGACTTGACCTTCCGCCCCATGCCGCGCGGGAAGCTGAGCGCGTCGAGCAGCTCGAGCAAAATCTCACTGGGATCGGGGCCGGATTTTTTGTCGGCGCCGCCCTGCCGGTCCTGCCGCAATACCGCATCGCCGAGGCGTTCGATGAGGTTCTTTAAGCCCATGCTGTCGCGGCCGTCGCGGAGCGCGTTACGCAGCGTTTCTATTTGCTGGTTGAGATCGGGGTCGCTGCCGCTCGCCACCATGGTGAGGCGGGTGATGCAGCGCCGCAGCAACGCTTCAACTTCTGACCATTGCTTTTCCTTACGCTCGACCTGCTCCAGGCTGTCGTAATATTTCTGCTTCCAGCGGGCAATACTTTCAATTTCTTCGGCCACCACTATCCCCTCCGCGCGTGAGACACCGGAACATCCAAGCTTATACCTTCCGGCAGACTCACCTCAATAGAGATCGGCAGGTGATCGGATAGGCTGGAATGCAGCACCCGCGGATTATTAACCACCAGAGAGGGCGTCACCAGGATGTGATCAAGGCTGCGCTGCGGCCGCCAACTGGGGAAGGTCTTGATCCGGTATTCCGGTTCCCGCAAGCGGGTATGCTTGAAAAGAATGTCCAGCTCGCGGCTGTGCAACTGGCAATTCAGATCGCCCATCAGCACCACATGCTCATGGTCATTGACTAATTTTCCGATGTACTCAAGCTGCAATAGGCGCGCCCGTTTGCCGAGGGCGAGGTGCACGTCAAGCACAATCAACTCTTCACCCGGATAGCCGTAGCGGGCCACCCTGACGCCACGGCCGGGGATGAAGCCCGGCAGCTTGTGCTCGGC
>CAYUAZ010000193.1:0-4116 GCA_964442865.1 uncultured Gammaproteobacteria bacterium | reverse complement strand
GTTTCGGCATTATTGATGTCAACGGCAACACGGCCTCTTATGTCGCCAGCGGCTGCGTGCGTTTAGCGGGAGACGCGCTGCCAGAGCGCTTGAGAGTTTTGATCGAGGGCGTCCGCGAACTGGTGACCACCTACGCACCCACTCAGCTCGCCATCGAACAGATCTTCATGCACCGCAATGCCGATTCCGCTCTCAAGCTCGGCCAGGCGCGCGGCGCGGCCATTTGCGCCGCCGTGACCCTCAACCTACCGGTACACGAATACACTCCCGCGCAGATCAAACAGGCGATGGTCGGCAAGGGCAATGCCGCGAAGGAACAGGTGCAACACATGGTGAAGGTGTTATTGAAGCTGCCCGCCGTTCCGCAGGCCGACGCCGCCGACGCCCTCGCGGTGGCGTTGTGCCACTGTCACACCCAACAGGTACTCAGCCACATCGGCGGCGCGCAAAGCTGGCAGAGGCGCAGACTGAAATGATAGGCCGCTTACACGGAACACTGCTTGCCAAGCGCGTGCCGGTGCTGTTGCTCGATGTGCAGGGTGTAGGCTATGAACTGGAAGCACCGATGACGACCTTTTATGAATTACCGGCGGTGGGTGCGGTGGTGACACTGCACACCCACCTCGTGGTGCGCGACGACGCCCACCTGCTCTACGGCTTTGCGACGGAGGCGGAGCGCAGCCTGTTCCGCAGTCTGCTCAAGGTGAGCGGCGTCGGCGCCAAGCTCGCGCTCACCATTTTGTCGGGGATCTCCGTTGATGGTTTCGTGCGCTGCGTGCAGAATAACGACAACGCGAGCCTCACCCGCCTGCCCGGCATCGGCAAGAAAACCGCCGAGCGCCTGGTGCTGGAGATGCGTGACCGTTTGGCCGATTGGCATGCACCGCCGGCCACTACCCTGGAGGGTAAGACTGCCGTTGCCGACGGCACGTCCGCGCCGGTGGCCGACGCCATCAGCGCACTGGTGGCGCTGGGTTATAAACCTCAAGAGGCGAGCCGCATGGTGCATGCGCTGGAAGTCGCGGATCTCGGCAGCGAACAAATTATCCGCCGTGCGTTGCAGTCAATGGTAAAGACATGATCGAAACCGACCGCCTACTCGTACCCGTTGAACGTGAAGAAGACGACGTCGCCGAGCGCAGCCTGCGTCCGGCGCGGCTGGCGGAGTACATCGGCCAGGCGCCGGTGCGCGAACAGATGGAGATCTTCATCCACGCCGCCAAACAGCGTGGCGAGGCCCTCGATCACGTGCTGATCTTCGGCCCGCCCGGACTCGGCAAGACCACGCTGGCGCACATCATTGCCAATGAGCTGGGCGTCAAGCTGCGCCAGACCTCCGGCCCGGTGCTGGAGCGTGCCGGTGATCTCGCGGCGCTGCTCACCAATCTCGAACCCAACGATGTGTTGTTTGTGGACGAGATCCATCGTTTGAGTCCGGTGGTCGAGGAGGTGCTGTACCCCGCGCTGGAGGATTATCAACTCGACATCATGATCGGCGAGGGTCCGGCCGCGCGCTCCATCAAGCTGGATCTGCCGCCCTTCACCCTGGTCGGCGCGACCACCCGCGCGGGGCTGCTCACCTCGCCGCTGCGCGATCGTTTCGGTATCGTGCAACGCCTGGAATTTTACACTGTCACGGATCTGCAACAAATTGTGCGGCGCGCGGCGCGTATCATGGGTGTAGAAATTGATGAACAAGGCACCACGCAAATCGCCGGCCGCGCGCGCGGTACCCCGCGCATCGCCAACCGCTTGTTACGCAGGGTGCGTGATTACGCCCAGGTGCGCGCGCAGGGTCGCATCACTGCGGAGGTCGCCGACCGCGCCCTGGACATGCTGGACGTGGACAACCACGGTTTCGATATGATGGATCGCAAGTTGTTGCTGGCGCTGATTCAGAAATTCGACGGCGGCCCGGTCGGCATCGAAAGCCTGGCCGCCGCCATCGGCGAGGAGCGCGGCACCATCGAGGACGTGCTGGAACCGTTTCTGATTCAACAGGGCTTCATGATGCGCACCTCGCGCGGCCGGGTGGCGACCCGCGCGAGTTATCTGCACTTCGGTCTCAGTCCGCCGCAGACATCCCCCGCCGCAGGGACACCGGATCTGTTTGGCGGCGAACAGTCCTAATCCCCGCAATAGGGAATTTCTACGAGGATTGCCTGTCTATTGCTCTATAATATGCTGGCTCCAGGTTAAGGACTTTTCTATCCCCTTCGACAGGCCGCTGTTCGCACCCACTCCAAAATTAACGGCGCATCGTGATGATGAAGGATTTCTTATGGCAGGTTCGGGTATATTATGAGGACACGGACAGCGGCGGTGTGGTCTATCATTCCACACCTCAAGTTCATGGAGCGGGCGCGCACCGAATGGCTGCGTAGCCTGGGTTTCGAGCAGGACGTGCTCGTCCGTGACGAGGGCGTAATCTTTGCGGCACGCTCCATCACCATGGAATTCCTCAAGCCGGGACGTTTTAATCAACTGTTGGATATCCGTTCAAAAATTGTGCGGCGCGGCAAGGCCAGTATGACCTTGGAACAAACTATCAGCCACAGCGCCGATCACAGCGTCTTGTGCAGCGGCTACGTCAAACTGGCCTGTCTGGACGCCGCCACGTTACGGCCACAGCCATTGCCACCATCCATATCGAGGGAGATCGCCCGTGACGACTGACTTATCCATCGGCCATTTGTTGCTCAATGCGAGCCTGATTGTGCAGGCCGTCATGCTGCTGTTGCTGGCCACGTCACTGGTATCGTGGATGTTCATCTTTCGCAAGCGCGCGGACATCAAACAGGCGCGGCGCGCGGCCGAGGAATTCGAAGAGCGTTTTTGGTCTGGCAAGGACCTGAATGCGCTCTATACCCAGGTTATACGCGCACAACGGCTGACGGGAACGGAGGCGATTTTCGAGGCCGGCTTCAAGGAATTTGCGCGGCTGCATAAACAGACCGGCATTGAACCGATGGCGGTGGTGGAAGGTGCGCAGCGCAGTATGCGGGTGGCCTTGTCACGCGAGATCGACACCCTGGAGCTGCATTTGCCGTTTCTCGCTACCGTCGGTTCGACCAGTCCGTATATCGGTCTGTTCGGCACCGTGTGGGGCATCATGAATTCCTTCCGTGGTTTGAGCAACGTGCAGCAGGCGACCCTCGCCCTGGTCGCGCCCGGCATCGCCGAGGCCTTGATCGCAACGGCGATGGGACTGTTCGCGGCCATCCCGGCGGTGATCGCCTACAACAGTTTTGCCAACGATGTGGAGCGGCTCATCAATCGCTATGATACCTTCCTGGAAGAATTTTCCAGCATTCTGCAACGACAGGCGCACGGCTAAAACGTGAACGGGAAACGACAACGCACTCGCCGCCTGCCGATGGCGGAGATGAACGTAGTGCCCTACATTGACGTGATGCTGGTGCTGCTGGTGATCTTCATGATTACCGCGCCGCTGCTCGCCCAGGGCGTGAAGGTCAATCTGCCGCAGACCGCCTCCGAGCCGCTGCCGTCGGAGAAAAAAGAACCGGTGGTGGTCACGGTGGACGTCAACGGCGCGTATTATCTCAACATCGGCGAGCGTCACGATCAGGCCATCGAGGCCAGTGCGCTGGTACAGACCGTTGCCGCGGTATTGCGCAGACAACCCGACACACCCATCCTGGTGCGCGGCGACGAGGGCGTAAATTACGGCAAGGTCGTCACCGCCCTGTCGCTGCTGCAAGGCGCGGGTGCGCCCAACGTGGGGCTGGTGACGGAATCGCCGACCCAGCCCGCTCCGAAAAAACGATGATGGCATGCTAAAAACATTCCGCAATAATCTGCGCGCGTGGAGTTTGGCGATACTGGTACACGTCGCCCTGATCGTCATGCTGGTCATCAGTCTGGATTGGAAGCTGACGCCGCAGCCGACCGGCGAACAGAAAGTGATACAGGCCACCGTGGTGGACGAGGCCAAGGTGCAGGCTGAGATGGGAAAGCTCACGCAACAGGATGTGCAGAAAAAACAGCAGGAACAGGAGCGCCAGAAACGGCTGGAGGAGTTAAAACAGCAACAACAGGACGAAATGGCCCGTCTGCAGCAGCTCAAACAGGAACAACAGGCTGCCGAGCAGCAGC
>CAYUAZ010000192.1:0-4122 GCA_964442865.1 uncultured Gammaproteobacteria bacterium | reverse complement strand
CGCCTTCGACGACCTCTGAACGCGCGCCGATGAAGCAGTTGTCCTCGATGATGGTGGGGCTCGCCTGCACCGGCTCCAGCACGCCGCCGATGCCGACGCCGCCGGACAGGTGTACGTTCTTGCCGATCTGCGCGCAGGAGCCGACCGTGGCCCAGGTATCCACCATGGTGCCGCTATCCACGTAGGCCCCGATGTTGACATAGGAAGGCATCAAGACCACGCCGGGCGCGATGTAGGAGCCTCTGCGCGCCATGGCCGGCGGCACTACGCGCACGCCGCTTTGTTTGAAGCGCGCCTCATCGTAGTCGCTGAACTTGCCGGCGACCTTGTCATAATAGGCGCTGTAGGCGCCCTTGATGAAATGATTGTCCTCGATGCGAAACGAGAGCAGCACGGCCTTTTTGAGCCATTGATGCACCAGCCACTCGCCGTTCTGCTTTTCCGCGACGCGCAGTGTGCCGTTATCCAGCAGTGCCAGCGCTTCGCTGACTGCGTCCTTAACTTTAGGCTGTACCTTGTGCGGGGTGATCTCGGCACGTTGCTCGAAGGCTTGTTCAATGATGTCCTGTAGGGCGTTCATAAGTTCCTATTGTGACTTTAATGAAAGAATAAATTCAGAGATACGCGTCGCCACCTCCAGGCACTCTTCCAGCGGCGCAACCAGCGCGATGCGTACACGACCATAACCCGGATTAACACCATGTGCCTCGCGCGAAAGATAGCTGCCGGGTAGCACGGTGATATTGTGCCGGGCGTAGAGGTCACGCGCAAAACGCTGATCGTCGCCCGGCGTTGCCAGCCACAGATAAAACGCGCCTGCGGGGCGATAAACGCTGGTGACTTCACCTAGGACGGCGATCACGGCGTCGAATTTTTCCTGATATAGGCGCCGGTTTTCCCGCACGTGATGTTCATCACGCCAGGCCTTGATGCTGGCGGCTTGTACCGGCGGGGGCATGGCGCTGCCATGATAGGTGCGGTACAGATGAAATTGCTCGATGATGTCCGCATCGCCGGCGACGAAGCCGGAGCGCAAGCCCGGCACGTTGGAGCGTTTTGACAGGCTGTGAAACACGACGCAGCGCCGGTAATCGTCGCGTCCCATCTGCGCCGCGGCTTCCAGCAGGCCGGGAGGAGGGCGGCTCTCATCGAGATAGATCTCAGAGTAACACTCATCGGACGCGATAATGAAATCGTGTTCGTCCGCCAGTTGGATGAGTTGCTGAAGTGCGGTCAGACTCAGCACCGCGCCGGTGGGATTGCCCGGCGAGCAGATATAAATCAATTGACAGCGTTGCCAAACCTCGGCGGGGACAGAGGAAAAATCCGGGAGAAAGTCAGACCCTTCGGTAGTGTTGATAAACCAAGGCTGCGAGCCGGCCAGAAGCGCGGCGACGTAGTGGATCTGTTAAAAGGGATTGGGCATCAGTACCAGCGGATTCCGGCGCCGGTCCACCCCGCACTATGCGAGGGCGAATAGGGCTTCGGGCGTACCGTTCACGGGCAGGATGTTGTATTCGATATGAAGGCTATCGGACTTTAACTGAAAGCGGCGCACCAGCCACTCGGCGATCGCCTGCCGCAGCGCGGGGATGCCGCGCGTGGCGGGATAGTGGCCCAAACCGTGCAGATGCGTGCACAGCTCCTCGGCGATGAATGAGGGTACCGCGTGCTTAGGCTCGCCGATGGACATGACGATAGGCAAACTGTCGGCGGGCGGAGTAATCCCTGCCTTGAGTTGCGCGAGCTTTTCGAAGGGGTAGGCTTGCAGCAGGCCTAAATCGGGATTCATTAGTCGGTTGTCTGAAACCAAACTCCATAGTATAAAGGGTTGGCTCATGTCATCCAACCATACCTCGGCTGTTTTACCGACTTTAAGTCTTCTTTTAGGCGCCACCCTGTGGGGCCTATTCTGGTATCCGCTGCGTTGGCTGGAAGCGCAGGGGGTGCCGGGGTTGTGGGCGTCGCTGCTGATCTATATAACTGTGACTGTGGCCAGCTTGCCACTGCTGTGGCGGCGGCGCGGAGAGGTAGCGCAGGAAACCTGGTTGTTGACGGCCCTGGCCGTTACCGCAGGGGTGTGCAACGTGGCCTTCATCCTTGCCGTGGTCGAGGGTAACGTGGTGAGAGTGTTGTTGCTGTTCTATCTCTCGCCATTATGGGCGGCCTTGCTGGGCTGGTGGCTGTTAGGCGAGCGACTCTCGTTACGCGCCGGGCTGGCGCTTGCGGTAGCCATGGCGGGGGCCGTCATCATGCTGTGGGACCCTGCGCTGGGGTGGCCGTGGCCACAAGGGCGGGCCGACGTTTTGGCGATGGTGGCGGGATTCACCTTCGCGCTCTCCAATGTATGTGTGCGCAAGATGCAAACTGTTTCCTATCCCGTCAAATCCATTGCCGTATGGTGGGGAGGTGTCGCTACGGCTGGCGCGGGGTTGCTGTTAATGCCGCTACCGATGCCGGTGATAGATGCCCCTTTGCTAGGCGTCATCGTCGCATTGGCTTGTGGCGGAATGGTGGCTATGACCCTGGCGGTGCAATATGGCGTCACGCACATGCCGGTGCACCGTTCGGCGGTGATTCTGCTGTTTGAAATCGTCGTGGGTGCGGTGTCGGCGCAATTGCTCACCGATGAAACTCTATTGCCGCGAGAGTGGCTGGGCGGTTTGTTGATTATGGCGGCGGCTTATCTCTCGGCGCGTGAGGAGGCCGAATGAATTCGGCCCTACCTGGCTAAATACTCTGTAAGAGTGTCGCGCAACCGGGCAAGATCAGATTCGGAGGTGATCGGACGGTTGTGGGAATCGGTAATAAAAAAAATGTCTTCCGCGCGTTCGCCGAAGGTGGCGATCTTGGCGTTCTGTAACCGTATCTTGCAGTCCATGAAGGCGCGACCCACGTCCGACAGCAAGCCCGGCCGGTCCGCGGTGACGATCTCCAGTACGGTGCGCCGATTGCGCGGGTCGGCGCTGAAGGCGATTTGGGTGGGAATAGGGAAGTGCTGCAGTTGACGCCGTGGGCGCCGGCTGATCCGCTGCACAGGCAGTGGCGATTGGACGAGTTGCCGCTTGAGCAGCGCGGCAATTTCTGCGCTGCGTGCAGCACCGGCTATCGGTTCGCCGGACTCTTCGAGCACGATGTAGGTGTTCACGGTGTAGCCGTTGCGCGCGGTGATGATGCGCGCATCCACGATAGTGAGGCCCAGTTGATCCAGGACGCCGGTGGTGGCGGCGAACAGGCGGTCTTGATCGTGGGTGTAGATGAACAACTCCGTGCCGCCGCGCTCGGGGCTTTGCCGCATCAGGATCAAAGGAAGAAGCTGCACCTGGCCCGCGCAGATCGCCTGGGTATGCCAGGCGATCTCGTCGGCGGAATAGCGTAGAAAATACTCGTCGCCCAGTTCCGCCCAGCAGCCTTGCGCCGCCGCCGGGTCCACGCCGAGTGCTTGTAACTTTTGCAGGGCCTGGTGCTGGGTCTCGCTTATCAACTCCGCCCGGTCTATGGGATTTTCCAGCCCGCGCCGCAGGGCGAGCGTAGTGCTGAGATAGAGCTCGGTCAACAAGGCGTCCTTCCAACTATTCCACAACGCCGGGTTGGTGGCGCGGATGTCGGCCACGGTGAGCAAGTAGAGATAATTCAGATGCGCCTGGTCTCCCACCCGCCCGGCGAAGGCGCTGACCACCTCTGGATCGGCGATGTCATGGCGTTGCGCCGTGGTGGACATGATGAGGTGGTGTTTGACCAGCCAGGCGACCAGCCGCGCATCGTACTGAGACATCCCATGCAGCAGGCAAAAGGCCGTGGCGTCATCGGCGCCGAGTTCCGAATGATCGCCGCCGCGGCCTTTGGCGATGTCGTGAAACAATCCCGCGAGATACAGGATCTCGGGCTTGGGCAGGCGTTGGAAGATTGTGCTGCACAGCGGCAGTTCATGCGCGTATTCCGGCGCCGAGTAGCGACGCAGGTTGCGGATCAAAAACAACGTGTGTTCGTCCACAGTGTAGACGTGAAACAGATCGTGCTGCATCTGCCCGACGATGTTGCCGAACGCCGGTAGATAGGCGGCGAGTATGCCGTAACGGTTCATGCGTCGCAGTTCGTGGGTTAACCCTCGGGGTTGACGGA
>CAYUAZ010000191.1:0-4167 GCA_964442865.1 uncultured Gammaproteobacteria bacterium | reverse complement strand
TGTGGTGGGCGGTGGGCTACAACGTGATCGCGTTCCCGCTCGCCGCAGGCGTCTTGTACCCATTCGTACTGAGTCCGGAGGTCGCAGCGCTGTCAATGTCCGGCAGTACCCTCATTGTGGCGATCAATGCGCTGCTTCTGAAGCGCACGAAGCTGGCAGGGATCCGTCAGCCTGGCAAGACGGCGCCGCCCGGGACGCCCGACGCGGCAGCCAAGCCGAAGCCAGGTGAGGCGCCTGCGGTAGCGGCGACTCCAGAGCCAGCCAAGGCGTCTGCAGTGTCGGCAAACCCGCAGCCTGACAAGAATGCAGCCGCGTGATGATTAACACCGAGCGCACAGCCGGCACGTCTGCATCCACGATGTCCGTGCTGGTGATGAATGGAGGCTCGTCGAGCATCAAATTTACGTTGTATCGGATGGGTGACCCACTGCAGCGACGGCTGCATGGCAAAGTCGACCGTATCGGTTTGCGCGGCACCACGCTGACGTTTGACGACCTGGAGCGCAATCAGCACGACAGCCGCATCATCGGCGACTTCGATCACCGGTCGGCGGCGAACTTTCTGATCGATTGGCTCGACGAACAAATCGGTCTCACTTCGATCGAGGCCGTAGGCCACCGCGTCGTCAACGGTGGCGCCCACTACAACGAGCCGCAACGCGTTACCCAGGAGTTGCTCGATGCGCTGCGCCGGATCAGCGCCTACGCGCCGGAGCATCTGCCTTCCGAGATTGCCGCGATCGATTTGTTTCGTGAGCGGGTTCCGGGTCTGCCGCAGGTAGTGTGCTTCGACACCGCCTTTCATCGCGATATGCCGCGGGTCGCCAGGATCTTGCCCATTCCTCGGCGCTTCCAGGCGCAGGGCGTCGAGCGCTACGGTTTTCACGGCCTGTCCTATTCGTTCCTCATGGAAGAGCTGGCACGCGTGGCTGGCGCCGAGGCGGCGCTGGGCGGGGTGATCCTGGCCCACCTTGGAAATGGGGCAAGTCTGGCCGCGATTCGCGGCGGCAAAAGTATCGACACCAGCATGGGCTTCACGCCAGCCGCAGGCGTACCGATGGGCACCCGCTCAGGCGATCTGGATCCAGGGCTGGTTTGGTACTTGGCGCAAACCGAGCAGATGACCGCGGAGCAGTTTCATCACATGGTCAACCATGAGTCGGGATTGCTCGGCGTTTCAGAAACGAGCTCCGATCTACGCGATCTGTTGGCTCGCGAAGCCGACGATGTTCGCGCCGCCGAAGCTGTTGCGCTGTTCTGCTACCAGGGAAAAAAGTGCATCGGGGCGTTTGCCGCCGCGCTCGGAGGGCTGGGCACGCTCGTCTTTGCAGGGGCATCGGCGAGAACGCACCCGCAGTCCGCGCGCGGATCTGCGACGGGCTGGAATTTCTTGGAATCGAGATCGAGGAAAAACGCAATGTGGCGAATGCGGGCGTGATTTCCGCAGAGACCAGCCGGGTCGTTGTACGCGTCATGCATACGGATGAAGAAGTAGTGATCGCAAAATCCGTCTGCCGTGTTTTGGGTCTCCCAATTGAAAAGGAAAATGAACATGGTCATGAAAATGAAAAAGCTTAAGCTCACGGACAAACCGTTGTCGCCTGATCTTCTGCGCAAGATGAACGCTTATTGGCGGGCCGCCAACTACCTGTCGGTGGGCCAGATTTACCTGTACGACAATCCGCTGCTCAAAAAGCCGTTGACGCTGGAGCACGTGAAACCGCGGCTGCTTGGTCATTGGGGCACCACGCCGGGGTTGAACTTTATCTACGTGCATCTCAACCGGATCATCAAGCAGTATGACCTCAACATGCTCTATGTCACCGGGCCGGGACACGGCGGACCGGCCCTGGTGGCCAACACGTATCTGGAGGGCACCTACAGCGAGTTGTACCCGAATATCTCCCAGGACGAACAAGGTATGAAGAAGCTGTTCACGCAGTTTTCTTTTCCCGGGGGCATACCTAGTCACGTGGCCCCGGAAACCCCGGGCTCAATCAACGAAGGCGGCGAACTCGGCTATTCGCTGGCGCACGCGTATGGCGCAGCGTTCGACAACCCCGACTTGCTGGTTGCCTGTGTCGTGGGCGATGGCGAGGCGGAAACCGGCCCGCTGGCGACCAGCTGGCACTCGAACAAATTCCTCAATCCGGTGCACGACGGCGCCGTACTTCCCATCCTGCACTTGAACGGCTACAAGATTGCCGGCCCCACGGTGCTCGCCCGCATTTCCCGCGACGAGCTTGAAGCGCTCTTCCGTGGCTACGGTTACACCCCCTATTTCGTCGAGGGTGACGACCCGAAAGAGATGCACCGGCTCATGGCGGCCACACTCGACACTATCGTGGCCGACATTCAACACATCCAGCGCGACGCTCGAAAGAACGGGTTCAAGCAACGACCGCGCTGGCCGATGATCATCCTGCGCTCGCCGAAGGGCTGGACTGGTCCTGGCGTGGTTGATGGCAAACCAGTTGAAGGGACATTTCGCGCGCACCAAGTGCCGGTTGCGCAGTTGGCAACCAAGCCCAAGCACCTGAAAATTCTCGAACAGTGGATGAAGAGTTACCGGCCCCAGGAATTATTCGACAAGAACGGCAGGCTCCTTGCGGAACTGGCTGAACTGGCACCGAAGGGCGAGCGGAGAATGGGAGCGAATCCTCATGCCAATGGCGGGCTACTGCTTCGGGATCTGAAAATGCCGGACTTCCGCGACTACGCGGTCAAGGTGGCGAGGCCCGGCGTCGTGGAAGCCGAAGCGACGAGCGTGCAGGGTCAGCTCATCCGCGACGTGTTCAAGCTCAACGCCGACGCACGCAACTTCCGCATCTTCAGCCCGGATGAAACCGCCTCGAACCGCTGGGGCGCATTATTCGAGGTAACGAACCGTTGCTCGACCGCGGAAATCATCCCCAGTGACGATCACATCGCGTCCGATGGCCGGGTGATGGAGATGTTGAGCGAGCATCAGTGCGAAGGTTGGCTCGAAGGTTACCTCCTGACCGGCCGACACGGCTTTTTCTCAAGTTACGAAGCGTTCATTCACATCATAGATTCGATGTTCAACCAGCACGCCAAGTGGCTGGATGTGACCCGCCAGATTCCGTGGCGGCGGCCCATTGCTTCCCTGAACTACCTGCTGTCTTCGCACGTGTGGCGTCAGGATCACAACGGCTTCACTCACCAGGACCCCGGCTTCATCGATTTGGTGGCGAACAAGAAGGCGGACATCATCCGCGTGTATCTGCCGCCTGATGCCAATACCCTGCTGACGGTGACCGATCACTGCCTGCGCAGCCGCCACTACGTCAATGTCATCGTTGCCGGCAAACAGCCGTCGCCGCAATGGCTGGACATGGAGTCAGCAGTCAAACACTGCACCGCCGGGCTCGGCATCTGGAAATGGGCCAGCAACGACGAGGGCAGCGAGCCCGATGTGGTGATGGCCTGCGCCGGCGATGTGCCCACCCTGGAGACGCTGGCTGCGGTGGAGATGCTGCGGCAGCATTTCCCGGAGCTTAAGATCCGCGTCATCAATGTGGTGGATTTGATGGCGCTTCAGCCACAGAGTGAGCATCCTCAGGGCTTGAGCGACAAGGACTTCGATGTCCTGTTCACCAAGGACAAACCCATCGTCTTCGCCTACCACGGATATCCTTCGCTGATTCATCAGCTGACGTATCGGCGCACCAACCATCACAACCTGCACGTTCGTGGGTACAAGGAAGAAGGAACCATCACCACGCCGTTGGACATGACGGTGCGAAACGACCTGGATCGTTTCCACCTGGCGATGGACGCCATCGACCGCCTGCCGCAGACCGGCGCCAAGGGCCTCTATCTGAAGCAACAGCTCAAGGACAGGCTGATCGAGCATCGGCAGTACATCAACAAGCACGGCCAGGACATACCGGAGATTCGGGACTGGAAATGGACGAGATCCTAGTAGTCAACACCGGCAGCTCGTCGGTTAAAACGGCGCTTTTTGTGCTGGTTGAGGGGAAACTGAAAGCCGTCTCTCGCGAGCCAAGCTCGATTATTGCCATTGGCCATCGCGTGGTTCCCGGTGGGACCCTCTTTTCAAAAAGCACCCTGATCGCCCCCGAAGTCCTAAAAGCGATCGCCACACTCTCAGAGCTGGCCACCCTACACAACCCTCTGGCTCTC
>CAYUAZ010000190.1:0-4210 GCA_964442865.1 uncultured Gammaproteobacteria bacterium | reverse complement strand
CCGAGTACGCCCGCAACCCGCAAATGCAGCAGCGTCCCATGCAGTTGAACCAACTGGCCAACGAGGTGCTGGATCTGTATCGCGGCGGCGGGGCGGGCGCGCAATTTTATGTGCGTCTGGAGCCCAATCTGCCGCTGATTGAGGCTGACCCCGGACGCTTGCGCCAACTGCTGCACAATCTCATCAAAAACTCGCTGGAGGCCATGAGCGGCAAGCGCGGTTCGCGCATCATTGTCGGCACGCGCAGCGTCCTCGATCGCGATACCCGGTTTGTCGAGTTGTGGGTGGAGGATCGCGGACCGGGTATCCCCGAGGAGATCAAGGCACAGTTGTTCGAGCCCTACGTGACTACCAAACCCAAGGGGACTGGGCTAGGATTGGCGATTGTGAAGAAGATCGTCGAGGAGCATGGCGGCACCTTGACCGCAGAAAACCCCGAACAGGGCGGGGCGTGCCTGACGATCCGTTTCCCGGCATTATCCACTATCCCGCTGAGCGATACCGGCATCACGGCATAAATCTTATGGCTAACGCACACATCCTGGTAGTAGACGACGAGCCCGAGATCCGGCGCCTGGTCCAGGAGATCCTGGAGGACGAGGGTTACGAGGTCACGGTCGCCGAGGGCGGCAACGAGGCGCGTCAAGCTCGCCGCGCGCGCCGCCCGGACCTCACCCTGCTCGACATCTGGATGCCCGACATAGACGGCATCTCGTTGCTCAAGGAGTGGTCGAACGGCGGCACGCTGCCCTCGCCGGTCATCATGATGTCCGGCCACGGCACCGTGGAGACGGCCATCGAGGCAACTCGTCTCGGCGCCTACGACTTCATCGAAAAGCCCCTGTCACTTGCCAAGCTGCTGCTCACTGTGGAGCGGGCCCTGGAGGCGGACAAGCTGCACCAGGAAAATATCGGACTGCGCCGTCACGTCCAGGCCGTCTCCGAACCCGTCGGCAAGAGTCCGCCCATCCAGCAGTTGCGCGAACAGATCAAACGTATCGCGCCGCATGAAAGCTGGGTGCTGATTAACGGCGAGCCGGGCAGCGGCAAGGAGACCTTCGCGCGCACCCTGCATGCGATGAGCGCACGCAGCGGCGGGCCGTTTGTGGACGTGAGCGTGGCCTCGCTGGCGCGCGAAAATGCGGCGGCGGAGTTGTTCGGTAGCGAAGAAGGCGGCCACATCCACTTCGGACGCCTGGAACAGGCCAACGGCGGCACTTTATTTCTGGATGACGTGGGCGATATGGACCCGGCGATCCAGGCGCGCTTATTGGGCGCCCTGCAGACCCATTCCTTTTTGCGTCTGGGCGGCAGCGAGCCGGTGCAGACCAATGTGCGCGTAATCGCCGCGACCCATCGGGACCTGCGCGCGGAGGTGCAGGCCGGACGTTTCCGCGAGGATCTGTATTTTCATCTCAATGTGGTGCCGCTCACCATTCCGCCGTTGCGCGATCACTGCGAAGACGTGCCGGATTTGTTGAACTATTATGTGAACGCCATCGTGGATCAAGAAAATCTACCATACCGGAAATTCAGCGTCGCCGCGCAAAACCGCTTGCGCAACTACGGCTGGCCGGGTAATGTGCGCGAGCTCAAGAACCTGGTGCAGCGGCTGCTGATTCTGGGCTCCGGGGAAGACATCAGCCTCGCGGAGGTGGATGCCGCGCTGGGGGCTGCACCGCGCGAGACGATCAGCCCGACCACGGCGAATTTCGATCTGCCGTTGCGCGAGGCCCGCGACCAGTTCGAAAAGGCTTATCTTGAACACTTGATGGTCAAAACCGGCGGCAGCGTGGGCAAAACCGCAAAACTCGCGGGTATCGAGCGCACCCATTTGTATCGTAAATTGCGCAGCTTGGGGATTGCGGCTAAACATGAGAAATCGGAATAAAACAGATACAAGAGAAAAGATACAAGATACAAGATAAAATACGCCGATATGCCAACCCCTACCGCCCTTTCCCCTGTATCTTGTACCTTGTATCTTGTATCTGCCTCATTATGAAAATAATTATATTAGGCGCCGGTCAGGTCGGTTCATCGGTCGCCGAAAATCTGTGCAGCGAGGCCAACGACATCACGGTGGTGGACACCGATGCGCGCCGACTGCAGGAGTTGCAGGTGCGTTTTGATTTGCGCACCGTGGTGGGGCAGGCCTCGCACCCCGACGTGCTGGCGCGCGCCGGGGCGGAGGACGCGGACATGATCCTCGCCGTGACCAACAGCGACGAGACCAACATGGTCGCCTGCCGGGTTGCCTATAATCTGTTCCATACCCCAACCAAGATCGCCCGCGTACGTTCTCTTGAATATCTCAACTATCCGCAACTATTTTCGCCAGACGCCTTTCCGGTGGACGTGCTCATCAGCCCCGAGCAACTGGTCACTGATTATGTGCAGCGTCTGATCGAATTTCCAGGCGCCTTGCAGGTGCTGGATTTTGCCCGCGGTCTGGTGCAGTTGGTCGCGGTCAAGACCTACCAAGGCGGGCCGTTGGTGGGAAGAGAGCTGCGCGAACTGCGCGAGCACATGCCGGGTATCGAGACGCGGGTGGTGGCGATCTTCCGCCGCGGGCAGTCCATCGTCCCGCAGGGCAGCACCGTGATCGAAGAGGATGATGATGTATTTTTCATCGCCACCACCAAAAATTGCCGGGCCGTGATGAGCGAACTGCGCAGGCTCGACAATCCTTACAAACATATCATGATCGCGGGCGGCGGCAACATCGGAAAACGCCTCGCCAAGGCGCTGGAAAACGATTACCAGGTCAAGCTCATCGAACACAATCCGGGGCGCGCCCGGCAGATCGCGGAGGAGTTGCACAACACCACCGTGCTGCAAGGCGACGCCACCGATGAAGACCTGTTGAGCGAAGAGAATATTCAGGACACCGACATCTTTTGCGCGCTCACCAATGACGACGAGGACAATATCCTTTCCGCCATGCTGGCCAAAAAACTCGGCTGCCGCAAGGTGATGGCGCTCATCAATCGCGCCGCTTACGTGGATTTGATGGAGAGCGGCAGCATAGATATCGCCATCTCGCCGCAGCAGGCGATGATCGGCAGCCTGTTGGCCCATATCCGGCGCGGCGACGTGGCCGTGGTGCATTCGCTGCGGCGCGGCGCGGCCGAGGCCATCGAGGCGGTGGCGCACGGCGACAGCCGCAGCTCCAAGGTGATCGGGCGCGCCATCGAAGACATCAAGCTGCCCGCTGGCGCCACCATCGGCGCCATCGTGCGCGGCGATGAGGTGCTCATCGCCCATCACGACAGCGTGATAGAGGCGGAGGATCACGTCATCCTGTTCCTGGTGGACAAGCGCCGCATCGCCGAGGTGGAACGGCTGTTTCAGGTCGGCGTGACGTTTATCTAAAACAGATGCAAGATACAAGATACAAGATACAAGTTAAACATGGTGGCAGCACGATCGTGCTGCTGCGTTTTTTGTATCTTGTATCTTGTATCTTGTATCTGTAGCCATGCAATTCCTAGTCATTCAACGCATCATGGGTTTGTTGCTGATGCTGTTCAGCCTTACCATGCTGCCCTGCATCGTGCTTTCCTGGTTCGATCAAGACGGGGGCTTTGCGCCGTTCCTCAAGGCTTGCCTCATTACTTTAGTGACGGGTTTTCTGTTGTGGCTGCCGGTACGCCGCCAAGCCAAGGAATTGCGTACGCGCGATGCCTTTGTCATCGTGAGCCTGTTCTGGACCCTGCTCGCGTTGTTCGGCGCGCTGCCTTTCCAGTTTGTCGGCACCACCACCCACATGGTGGACGCCTACTTTGAGACCATGTCCGGGCTGACCACCTCCGGCTCCACGGTGCTCACCGGCCTCGATCATCTCGCGCCTTCGATGAATTTATGGCGCGGCATTCTGCAATTTCTGGGTGGCATGGGCATCGTGGTGCTGGCGGTGGCCATCCTGCCCATGCTGGGCGTGGGCGGCATGCAGCTCTATAAAGCTGAAACCCCGGGGCCGATGAAGGAAAGCAAGCTCACGCCGCGCATCAGAGAGACCGCCAAAGCGCTGTGGTACATCTACCTGGGACTCACCGCGGCTTGCGCCCTGGCCCTGTGGGCCGCCGGCATGACGCTGTTTGACGCCCTGTTCCACGGCTTCACGTCGGTCGCCACCGGGGGCTTTTCCACGCATGACGCGAGCATTGCTTATTTCAACAGCCCCGCCATTGAAATGATACTCACGCTG
>CAYUAZ010000189.1:0-4210 GCA_964442865.1 uncultured Gammaproteobacteria bacterium | reverse complement strand
CGTGGCGTCCTCGGGTACAGTGGACAATGGCCCAATGACATACCCTGGCAAGGGCGCAAACTAGCCGGTATGTGGCTGGTCACGGCCGGTGAGGCCGCAGGGCCTTATTATGCCGTCGCCGGGATAGGCATCAACGTGGTTATGCCAGCAGGGGCGAGCATCTCGCAGCCCTGGGTAGATCTGCGCGAGGCAGTGGGCCACAGGATCGCGCGCAATGCACTTGCCGGGAAGGTGCTGCAACACCTGCTGCTGACGCTCCAGCAATTTCAGCAGCATGGTCTTGCACCCTTTCTCCCAGAGTGGGACAGGCTCGACCTGCTGAAAGACAAAGACGTGACCGTGCAGCTTGCCGATCGCACGATCAGCGGGCGCGCACAAGGCGTCAATCAGCAAGGAGCTTTGCTGGTCGCGCACGGCGGCGAGCCGCGCGCCTATCATTCTGGCGAAGTGAGCGTGAGAGAATCAGAGTGAACGCAGAACATACACTATTGCTCGACATCGGCAACAGCCGCATCAAGTGGGGCTTTTTGAGAGAGGGCGTTATTCGCGGCGCCGGTGGCGCCGCACACGGCAAATGCACGCCGGACGATCTCATCGCGGTCTGGGGCGAGCGGCCCGCGCGGCTGGTGGCCTCCAATGTACGCGGTGAACAATTCGCCGCCGCGCTTACCGCTTGCACACTCAATGCATGGCACCTGCGGCCGGAGTTTGTTACCCCCTCAAGGCAGGCTTTTGGCGTGACCAACGCCTACCGCGACGCTGAAAAATTGGGCGCCGACCGCTGGGCGGCGCTGATTGCCGCACACCATCTCCATCCCGGCGCGGCCTGCATCGTGGATTGCGGGACGGCGATCACTATTGACACGCTTGGCGCCGAAGGCAAACACCTGGGCGGGTTGATACTGCCGGGACTGACGACGATGCGCAAGGCGCTCGGCAGCCAAACCGCCGCGCTGCCGATGGCGCCGGAGCAACAGATTTTAGAGCTTACCCCCCTGGCGCAAGACACCGGGCAGGCCATCGTGCAAGGCACCCTATATGCGGCCGTTGCCGCGATAGAACGCGCGCGGGCTGATCTCTCAAGCCGTTTTGCGGTACAATCCTGGCTCATCACAGGCGGCGACACCGCTCAGATCATGCCGCTGTTGAGCGTCACATTCAGGCACGAACCCGACCTGGTATTGCAGGGTCTCGCGATCATTGCAGGAGGTGAGAAATGAAATGGTTATTTGGCTTGCTGGTGGCGCTGAACCTGGGATTTCTGGTTTGGCAAATCCAGTATCCTCACATCGTTTCCGCCACAAGTGGTCCTGCGCCGGGACCGGAGGTCAAACGCCTGCTTTTGTTGCGGGAAGTGGATAGCACTCAACTCAAGCTCATCCCGCCGAAAAACAGCGGCACGCACCCGGAATTAGTGCCTTCGCGTAGCGCTCTGCCTACAATGGGCGGATTACGGCACTGAAACTTTTTCAAGCTGGCGTAGCTCAGTTGGTAGAGCAGCTGATTTGTAATCAGCCGGTCGGGGGTTCAATTCCTCTCGCCAGCTCCATAACCCGTCACCCTTCTACGATGGATAAATTTGCATGAAGGCAATGATACTGGCGGCGGGCGGCGGCACGCGCCTGCGTCCGCTGACCCATGATGCGCCCAAACCGATGCTGCCGCTGCTCGGCAAGCCGGTGCTGGAGTATTTGATCGAGCACCTGGCGCGCGGCGGTGTAGAGCAGATCATGATTAATACCAGTCACCTGGCGCCCGCTATCGAGCAGTACTTCGGACACGGCCAGCGGTTTGGTGTACAGATCGGCTATTCGTTTGAAGGTCACATCGAGAGTGGCCGGACCATTCCCAATCCCATCGGCTCCGCTGGCGGGCTGCGCAAAATCCAGGACCTGGGCGGCTTTTTCGACCAGACTACATTAGTGCTGTGCGGCGACGCCCTGATTGACCTCGATATTGGCGCGGCGCTGCGCGAACACCGGCAAACGGGCGCCCTGGCGAGTGTGGTCGCCAAGGAAGTGCCGTGGGAGCAGGTCTCACGCTACGGCGTCGTGGTGGCCGATAAGGCCGGCCGGATCACCTCATTTCAGGAAAAGCCGCAACCCGCCGAGGCGCTCTCGAATTGGGCCAGCACCGGCATTTATATCTTCGAACCCGAGGCGCTCGACCTCATCCCTTCTGGTCAGCCGTTCGACATAGGCAGTCAGTTGTTTCCCTTGCTGGTCAGCCGGGGGTTACCCTTCTACGTGCAGCGGCAACATTTCAACTGGCTGGACATCAGCAATGTGCATGACTACTGGTCAACGACACTGCGCGCACTGCGCGGCGAAATCGCCGGGCTGCGGCCACACGGCGTAGAGATTCGCAAAGACCTATGGACGGGGCCGAACGTCCGCATCGATTGGCAAGGCGCCGAGATCAGCGGCCCGGTTTACATAGGTTCGGGCGCCCACATCGAGGCCGGCTGCCGCATCACCGGCCCCGCCTGGATCGGCCACGGCTCACGGCTGGAGGCCGGCGCGCAGATTACCCGTAGCATTTTGTTTGAATACACCCGCATCGCCGCCGGGTCGCGGTTGCATGAAGTCATCGTATCCGGCAATTACTGTGTCGGAAAAACCGGCGAGAGCCTGCCGCCGCTCCAGGGCGGACCCGCCTGGAGCGATGCCCGCGCCCAGCAGCCCGTCACCCCCTCGGCCGACAAGCTGAAAACACCTACCCCTTGAGGCAGAGCACCCCTTATCCCGCCTTCCGATTCTCCTTTGGTCGCTTTAAGTACCCGTAAAAACATATAGTTAGCAGCATAGCCGGCCGCACACCCGCATGCGTATGGCATGCCTTTTGCTAATTAATGACGGGCTTCTTGGCGGCAATGCGAAATTTTAGTGGGACACCCGTTTCAATGGCACGCACATGCGCCGCTTGACACGGCTGGTCGCCGCCGTCCCCGTGGTATTAGGGGCCACCGTGATCATCGGCTACTGGACCCAGCAACCGGCCCTCACCCAGATCGTCGCCGGCCAAGCGGCTATGGTGTTCAATACCGCCCTGTGCTTCGTGCTGATCGGTGCAGCGCTGTTACTGCCGGTGGGAACCCGTCACAGACTAAGCAGCTCCTGCCAGGTTGCGCTCGGGCTGCTGGTGATGGTGCTGGCGGCCAGCGTTCTCAGCCAGGACCTGTTTGATATTGAGTTAGGTGTAGATAGTCTGCTGTTTGACACCTGGCCCGCAGCCCCTAATCCTCATCCTGGGCGCATGGCCCCCAACACGGCGCTCGGACTTATTCTGAGCGGACTCAGCTTGACCTTGCTTAACAAGGCGCTCGATCGCTGGGCGGCTCTAGTGCTGCTGCTGGTCTTCAGCGTGATTACCATCGGTCTGACCGGCTTAGCCGGCTATGCCCTGAGCCTGGAATTGCTCTATAGCTGGCATGCCTACACGCGCATGGCCATTACCACGGCGGGCGGATTCATCGTCGTCGGCATCGCCTTGCTGCTGAATTTGCAGGCCAGGGAGTGGTACCAGCAACTCTACCACGGCAAGGAAGATCAGCGGGTCACCCTGATTGCCGGCCTCATCATGGCGTCAGTGACCTTCGCCGCGAGCCTGGCGGGTTTCGTGATGCTGGAGGCGCCGTTGGAAGCCAGCCTCAAAAACAACCTGCGGGCGACTTTACTGCACCGGCAAGCCGAGTTTGCAAAGGCGGTGGACGACGCCCTGAGCGCGACACGCACGATTACGAACCACCGCGAGTTACTGGCGGGACTGCGTAACCTGAGCACGGGCCGTAGTGATGCCCTGGCGCTCGAAACAATTCAGGATAGCACCAAGGATTTATTGGCTTCGGGATTTTCCGCCGTGGCGTTCTACGATCTACACGATACAGAAATTTATAGCGCGGGGAATTTTACCCGAGATGCCGGCTTCCAAACGGTGCTCCAGCCTTCACGCCAAGGTTCTTTGTTATGGAACAAGCGGTTGTTTCTGCGCCTGCGCGTGAATCTCATGAAAGACAGCCGGCTGATCGGCGCCGTATTGACCGAGCGCGCCTTGCCGGAAGCGGCCTATCTCCTGACCCCCACCAGTGACAACCTCGGCACGACTGCCGCGGTGGATATTTGCAGGCCAGCAGGCGATGGCATGCAATGTCTGCCCACTAGAGCATTTTTGATTCAAGTGCATACATATCCGGAAGATGCAAAGTAGTTTT
>CAYUAZ010000188.1:0-4225 GCA_964442865.1 uncultured Gammaproteobacteria bacterium | reverse complement strand
ACGCGCCATTTGCGCGCCCTTGCCCGGCTGCATCTCTATGCAGTGCACGGTGCTGCCCATCGGAATGTTGCGGATCGGCAAACAGTTACCCGGCTTGATCGGCGCATCCGCACCCGACATGATCTCGGAACCCGCCGCCACGCCCTTGGGGGCGATGATATAACGGCGCTCACCGTCGGCGTACAACACCAGTGCGATATGCGCGCTGCGGTTAGGATCGTACTCGATGCGCTCGACACGCCCAACGATGCCGTCTTTGTCTCTCTTGAAGTCAATGAGGCGGTAGTGTTGCTTGTGACCGCCGCCCTGATGACGAACCGTCACCCGGCCGTGATGGTTGCGCCCCGATCCGCGGATCTTTTTTTCCAGCAGCGGCGCGTGTGGCTCACCCTTGTGTAAATCAGGTGTCACCACCTTGACGACGAAGCGGCGGCCGGGGGACGTGGGTTTTGTTTTAACCAATGCCATATAAAATCCTTAAAAATCAGTTGCGAGTGGCTAGTGGCGAGTAAAAGCCTTTACTAGCTACTAGCCACTCGCTACTCGCCACTATTTAGTACCCGTGAAATCAATATCAAACCCAGGCTTCAGGCTCACATACGCCTTTTTCCAGCCGGAGCGGCGGCCGATACGGCGGCCGGCACGCTTGACCTTGCCTTTCAGATTGGTGGTGCGCACGGCAGCGACCTGCACATTGAACATGAGCTCCACGGCGCCCTTGATCTCGCCCTTGTCGGCATCGGGCCGCACGCGGAATACGAACTGCTTGTTACGCTCAGCGACTGTGGTGCTCTTTTCAGAGACGTGAGGCGCGAGCAATACGGTCATCAGGCGTTCCTGATTCATTTGAGCACCTCTTCCAGCTTTTGCAGCGCGGCCACGGTGACCAGCACCTTGTTGAATCCCACCAAACTCACCGGATCCATCGTGCTGACCTCGCGCACCTCTACACGGTGCAGGTTGCGCGCCGAGAGATGCAGCTTGTCATCGGCTTGATCGGTAATCACCAGCACGTCGTCCAATCCCAAGCCGTTGAGCTTGGCGAGCAACGCCTTGGTGCTGACCTCTTCCACCGGGAACTCCTTGACCACCACCAGACGCTCCTGGCGCACCAGCTCCGAAAAAATCGAACGCAGCGCCGCACGGTACATTTTTTTATTGACCTTGCCGGAATAATCACCCAGCACCGCCGCGAACACCTTGCCGCCGCCGCGCCATATTGGGCTGCGCGACGTACCGGCACGGGCCCGTCCCGAGCCTTTCTGAGCCCAGGGCTTCTTGCCGCCGCCTCTTACCTCTGCGCGGGTCTTTTGGGCATGGGTACCGGCGCGACCGGCGGACAGGTACGAAGTCACCACCTGGTGTATCAGGGTTTCATTGTAGGCACAGCCGAAGCTCGCATCATCCACTTGCATGACGCCAGCCTTGTTTTTGCCCATCGGGGTCAGATTCAGTTCCATAATAATTCCTTAGGAGGCCGTAGCCGCTGCCTTGACCGCAGGGTGTACGATGACGTCACCGCCCTCCGGCCCCGGTACTGCGCCGCGAATCAGCAACAGATTGCGATCGGCGTCCACGCGCACTACTTCCAGACTTTGCACGGTGCGACGCTTGTTACCCAAATGTCCGGCCATTTTCTTGCCCTTGAACACCCGCCCCGGCGTCTGGCGCTGACCGATAGAACCCGGTGCGCGGTGCGACAGCGAGTTACCGTGGGTGGCGTCACCCATCGTAAAGTGGTGACGCTTGATCGTTCCGGCGAAACCTTTACCTATGGTCGTCCCCGCCACATCCACCTTTTGGCCGGGCTTGAAGATGTCCACTTTGAGTTCGGCGCCCACGGCGAAATCAGCGCCCTCACCGTCGCCCAGGCGGAATTCCCACAAACCACGCCCCGCGCCGACACCCGCCTTGGCGAAATGCCCGGCAGCAGCCTTGGTCACCCGCGAGGCGCGCCGCGTACCCAGAGTAATCTGGATGGCGCGATAGCCGTCGTTATCCACCGTCTTGACCTGACTGATGCGATTAGGCTCTACCTCGATCACGGTGACCGGGATGGAGACACCCTCGTCGGTAAAGACGCGCGTCATTCCGGCTTTGCGACCTACTAATCCTATTGCCATATTAGTTTCCAAATACAGTTGTGAGTGACGAGCGGCTAGTAGCTAGTAGCGAGTTGCTAGGAAAACCTTTCATCCTTTGTCTCGCAACTCGCTACTAGCCACTCGCTACTGCCTTTAATTTAACTTACCTTAATCTGTACATCCACGCCCGCAGCCAGATCCAGCTTCATCAAGGCGTCCACCGTCTTGTCGGTCGGGTCCACGATGTCCATCAGCCGCTTGTGGGTGCGGATCTCGTACTGGTCGCGCGCGTCCTTGTCTACGTGCGGCGAGGTCAGCACGGTAAAGCGTTCAATCTTGGTCGGCAGCGGGATAGGGCCGCGTACCTGAGCACCGGTGCGTCGCGCAGTATCCACGATCTCGCGCGCCGACTGATCTATCAGGCGGTGATCGAAGGCTTTTAAACGTATCCGTATTCTTTGGTTGGTCATATAAATTCCTTAAAAACAGTTGCGAGTATCTAGTGGCGAGTGGCTAGGAAAAGCTTTTACTCGCTACTAGCCACTCGCCACTCGCTACTCGAGTATTTTAGCCACCACACCCGCGCCGACGGTCCTGCCGCCTTCACGGATGGCGAATCTCAACCCTTCCTCCATCGCGATCGGGTTGATCAGGGCCACGGTCATCTTGACGTTGTCGCCAGGCATAATCATTTCGATGCCCGGCGGCAGGTCGCAGGCGCCGGTAACGTCGGTGGTGCGAAAGTAAAACTGGGGCCGGTAGCCGTTGAAGAAGGGGGTGTGTCTGCCACCTTCTTCTTTGGACAGTACGTAGACTTCGGCTTCGAATTTGGTGTGCGGCTTGATGCTGCCGGGTTTGCATAATACCTGGCCGCGCTCGACTTCTTCGCGCTTGGTGCCTCTCAGTAATACGCCGACGTTGTCGCCGGCCTGGCCCTGGTCTAAGAGCTTTCTGAACATTTCGACGCCGGTGCAGGTGGTCTTTTGGTTGGGTTTGATGCCGACAATTTCGATTTCGTCGCCCACTTTGACGATGCCGCGCTCGATACGGCCCGTTACCACGGTGCCTCGGCCGGAGATGGAGAAGACGTCTTCGACGGGCATCAGGAAGGCGCCGTCTATGGGGCGCTCGGGCTGGGGGATGTAGCTGTCTATGGCTTCGACCAGTTTGATGATGGAGGGGACGCCGATGTCGCTGGTGTCGCCTTCCAGGGCTTTGAGGGCGCTGCCCACGATGATGGGGGTGTCGTCGCCGGGGAATTGGTAGAGATTAAGCAGTTCTCTCACTTCCATTTCGACCAGTTCGAGCAGTTCGGCATCGTCTACCATGTCGGCTTTGTTGAGGTAGACGACGATGTAGGGGACGCCGACCTGGCGGGCCAATAGTATGTGTTCGCGGGTCTGCGGCATGGGGCCGTCGGCGGCAGACACGACGAGGATGGCGCCGTCCATCTGGGCGGCGCCGGTGATCATGTTTTTGACGTAGTCGGCGTGGCCGGGGCAGTCTACGTGGGCGTAGTGGCGCTTGGCGCTCTGATATTCGACGTGGGCGGTGGCGATGGTGATGCCGCGCGCGCGCTCTTCGGGGGCGGCGTCAATCTGGTCGTAGGCTTTGTATTCACCGCCGTGCAGGCCTGCCATGACTTTGGTCAAGGCCGCTGTCAAGGTGGTCTTGCCGTGGTCTACGTGGCCGATGGTGCCGACGTTTAAATGCGGCTTGGTGCGCTCGAATTTTGCCTTGGACATCGAATATCTCCCTACAATACCTAATTTAAGTAACAACCTGTTTAACACGCGGCACAGACTATGGAGCCCATAATCGGAATCGAACCGATGACCTCTTCCTTACCAAGGAAGTGCTCTACCGACTGAGCTATATGGGCACGTTTCAAATCATCTCGGCCTTCCCTGGCGAAGCCCCAGCTCACAAATCGGCACCTGCCCGTCATCCCTGACGGGCGCTCGCGGCTCCTAGTCCCGCCACTCGCCCGACTGAGCTATATGGGCCTATAAAAAGTGGCTAGTAGCGAGTGGCTAGTAGCTAGGCAAATCCTCAGTCAAAAACTATCGCACCATCCTCGCCACTCGCACCTCGCTACTGACTTAATGGAGCGGGTGATGGGAATCGAACCCACGCTATCA
>CAYUAZ010000187.1:0-4247 GCA_964442865.1 uncultured Gammaproteobacteria bacterium | reverse complement strand
CCATCGGCGGCAATGTCGCGGAAAATTCCGGCGGCGTGCATTGCCTGAAATACGGACTCACCGTCCACAATGTGCTGGGGCTCAAAGTGCTGACGATGGAGGGCGAGCTGATCGAGATCGGGGGAGGCGCGCTGGACGCGCCGGGCTATGACCTGCTCGCGCTCTTGCACGGCTCGGAAGGGTTGCTCGGCGTCATCGTGGAGATCACGGTGAAGCTGTTACCCAAACCCGAGCGCGCGCAAGTGGCGCTGGCCGCCTTCGACAGCGTCAGCAAGGCCGGCGACGCCGTCGCCGCAATTTTTGCCGCAGGCATCATCCCTGCCGGTCTGGAGATGATGGATAATCTCGCCATCCGCGCGGCCGAGGATTACGTCCACGCGGGCTATCCGGTGACTGCCGCCGCACTGCTGCTGTGCGAGGTGGACGGCGAAAATGCGGAAGTGTCCGAGCAGATCTTCCAGGTGCGCGAGTTGTTGCTCAAGGCAGGTGCGACGGAGGTTCGTACCGCACGGGATGAAACCGAGCGTCTCAAATTCTGGGCCGGACGCAAGTCGGCGTTTCCCGCCGTCGGGCGCATCGCGCCGGATTATTATTGTATGGACGGCACCATCCCCCGCCACCGGCTGGCCGAGGTACTGACCCGTATCGGCGAACTCTCTCAGGAATTCCGCTTACAAGTTGCGAATGTGTTTCACGCCGGCGATGGAAACCTGCATCCGCTGATACTCTACGATGCCAACAAACCCGGCGACCTCGCGCGGGCCGAAGCCTTCGGCGCGAAGATTCTGGAGATCTGCATCGCCGTCGGCGGCACGATTACCGGCGAGCACGGCGTGGGCGTGGAGAAACTCACGCCCATGTGCCTACAGTTTACCGCAGCGGAACTCGCGCAATTTCATGACATCAAGCATGCCTTCGATCCCAAGGGCTTGCTCAACCCCGGCAAAGCTGTTCCCACCTTGCACCGCTGCGCCGAGTTCGGCGCGATGCACGTGCACCAGGGCAAACTCCGTTTTCCTGAGCTGGATAGATTTTAATGGTTGCTGATATAAGCGCGGCACTGCAAGACAGAGTGCGTGAGGCGGCGGCCCATAAGACCCCATTACATATTGTAGGCGGCAATACCAAGCACTTTTACGGACGCGCAATAAATGGGATTCCCCTGTCCGTGCGCGAACATTGCGGGATCATCAGCCACCAGCCCTCGGAACTGATTATCACCGCGCGCGGCGGCACGCCACTTGCCGAAATCGAGGCCGTACTGGCCGGACACGGGCAAATGCTGGCCTTTGAACCGCCCTACTTTGGAGCCGACGCCACCCTGGCAGGAACTATTGCCTGCGGCTTGTCCGGTCCACGCCGGCCCTACGCCGGCGCCGTGCGGGATTTTGTATTGGGCGTAAAAATCCTGAACGGTAAAAGCGAGATCTTAAAGTTCGGCGGCGAGGTGATGAAAAACGTAGCGGGTTTTGATGTCTCACGCCTGATGGCGGGCGCATTCGGCACGCTGGGCATCTTGCTGGAGATCTCACTCAAGATATTACCCAGACCGCAAACCGAAACCACGCTGAGTTTCCAGGCCACTCCGCAAGAAGCAATAGGCCTGCTGAGCACGTGGAGCAACCGCCCGCTGCCGTTCTCTGCGGCCTGTCATGACGGTGAAAACCTGCGGATACGCCTCTCCGGCAGCGACACCGCGGTGCGTGTAGCTCATCAGAAAATCGGCGGGATAGTGGACAATGAGGGCAACGCCTACTGGGAACGGGTGCGCGAACACCAGCACGGATTCTTTAACGACTCTGCGCCGCTGTGGCGCTTATCGGTGCCTCCCGCCACCCTGCCGCTCACTCTTCCCGGGCAATGGTTTGTGGACTGGGGCGGCGCGCAGCGCTGGTTGAAGAACCCGCTGCCGGCTGAGGTGATACGCGAAACCGTTGCGCGGCTGGGCGGCCACGCCACCTTGTTTCGCAACGGTGAACGTAAGGGCCAGGTATTTCACCCGTTACCATCCGCCATGCTTGCGCTCCATAAACATTTGAAAGCCGCCTTCGACCCGCACGGCATATTTAATCCCGGACGTATGTACGCAGACTTTTAGATCATGCAGACACAACTGTTAGACACCTATAAAAATACTCCCGAGGGCCGGGAGGCCGATGCCATCTTGCGCGCCTGCGTGCACTGCGGCTTCTGCAACGCCACCTGCCCCACCTATCAACTGCTCGGCGACGAACTGGACGGCCCGCGCGGGCGGATTTACTTGATAAAAAATCTGCTGGAGGGCGCCGAGGTTACGCACAAGACGCAATCGCATCTGGATCGTTGTCTCACCTGCCGCGCCTGCGAAACCACTTGTCCCTCCGGTGTGCAGTACGGGCGGCTCGCCGATATCGCACGCAGCGCCATTGAGCAGCAGGTGCCACGCCCCTGGCGCGAACGCATCCTGCGCCGTCTGTTACGCCTCGGCGTGCCACACCCAAAACGCTTCGCCGCCCTGCTGCGTCTGGGACAGTGGTTACAACCGGTATTACCGAAGCGGCTGCGCCGCATTATTCCCGCACGAACACCGGCGGCTGCATGGCCCGAGCCGCGCCATAGCCGCCGCATGCTGATACTCGATGGCTGCGTGCAGCCGGCGCTGGCGCCCGCTATCAACCTCGCCACGGCCCGGGTGCTGGACAAACTCGGCATCAGTCTGTTGCGCGCAAAAAAAGCCGGCTGCTGCGGCGCCGTGAGCTATCACCTTGGCGCACATGAAGAAGGGTTGCGCTTCATGCGGCGTAACATTGATGCCTGGTGGCCGTATATCGAGAATGGCGCGGAGGCCATTGTAATGACCGCGAGCGGTTGCGGCACGCTGGTCAAGGATTACGGCCACCTGCTGCAACACGATCTTGACTACGCCGCCAAGGCAGCGCACGTATCGGCCCTCAGCAAAGACCTCAGCGAGGTTATGGCACAACTCGATTTGATTGCCTTGCAGGGTGTGACCCGCCCGCTAAAGGTGGCGTTTCATTCGCCCTGTTCCTTGCAGCATGGCCAGAAACTGGTTAATCAGGTCGAAGGCTTATTGAATAAACTGGGATTTGAGCTATCCTATGTCCCGGACGCGCATTTATGCTGCGGCTCGGCAGGCACCTACTCCATTTTACAAGGCGATCTATCCCAACAATTATTGGCCAACAAACTTGCCGCGCTCGCATCCGGCGCGCCGGATGTCATCGCCACCGCCAATATCGGTTGTCTCACCCACATGCAATCCCGCACTCAACTGCTTGTCAAACACTGGATAGAACTTCTATGAGCACACCCACGGGAATTTATGTCGGACAAGGTGAATCGCCCCTGTACCTGCTGCCGAAACTGGCCAACCGTCACGGCCTGATTGCCGGCGCCACCGGTACCGGCAAAACCGTCTCGCTACAAATCCTCGCGGAAGGTTTTTCCAGTCTTGGAGTCCCAGTGTTCATGGCCGATGTCAAAGGTGATCTCGCCGGCATCAGCCAGACCGGCGTCGCCAATCCAAAATTGCAAGAGCGCGCCAAGCAGATCGGTCTCAAGGATTACACGTTTCGCAGCTTCCCGGCGGTGTTTTGGGACTTGTTCGGCGAGCAAGGCCATCCGATCCGCGCCACCATATCGGACATGGGGCCGTTGCTGCTGTCGCGCCTGCTCGATCTTAACGATACTCAGGAGGGTGTGCTCAATCTGGCATTCAAGATCGCCGATGACGAGGGCCTGCTGCTGCTCGACCTCAAAGACTTGCGCGCCATGCTCACCACCGTCGCCGATCACGCCAAGGAACTCACCACCACTTATGGTAACGTCAGCGCCACCACCATAGGCGCGATTCAGCGCAGCCTGCTGGTGTTGGAGCAGCAAGGCGGCGCCAATTTCTTTGGCGAACCGTCGCTGGATCTCGAAGACCTCCTGCGCTGCGACAACAGCCAGGGGCTGGGCTATATCAACATCCTCGCCGCCGATAAATTGATGCAGAGTCCGCGGCTGTACGCCACCTTCCTGCTCTGGCTGCTCGCGGAGTTATTCGAACAACTTCCGGAGGTGGGCGATCTGGATCAACCTAAGCTGGTGTTCTTTTTCGACGAAGCGCACTTGCTGTTCGATGACGCGCCCAAGGCGCTGGTGGACCAGGTCGAGCAGGTCGTGCGTCTGATCCGCTCCAAGGGCGTAGGCGTGTACTTCATCTCGCAAAATCCGCTGGATATTCCCGACGCAGTCCTCGGCCA